>DASZFV010000255.1:0-16986 GCA_035939455.1 Polyangia bacterium | reverse complement strand
CGCCGGAGATCTCCGTCACCGCCGAGCCCGAGATCTTCGCCTTCGTGCCCGACATCTCGGCCCCCGCCGCCGACAGATCGACCGCCGCGCCGCCGCCCGAGATGGCGACCTTCTGCGAGCCCGACACGGAGATCGACCCGTCGCTCTTGAGCGTGATCGAGGCCCCCCCGCACACGAGCGAAAGCTCGTTCGCCGCCGTGATCGTGACCTTGCCGTCCTTCAGGTCCACCGAGCAGTCCTTGTTGTGCAGGTGGATCTCTCCCTCAGAGGCCACGTCGACGGACTTCTCGATCGTGAGCGTGTTCGCCCCCTGGGTCACCATGAACTTCGTGTCGGCCGTCGTCGTGTAGATTCCGTGGACCGTGACGTCCTTGTTGCCTCCGTTGACGGTGAGCTTGTCGTCGCCTTTGACCGTCTCCGTGCGCGTGCCGTCGTAGGTCCCCGTTTGGGCCGCCGTCACCGTGTCGTGGTTCGTGCCCGTGACCTTCATCTCGCGATCGGCCTTGAAGGTCTGCGTCTCGTTCTTCGTGATCGTTGCCGACCGGTTGCCCGTGACGCTCGTCGATTCGTCGCCCCCGACGCTGATGCTGCGCGACCCGTCGACGCCGACCGACTGGCTGCCCTTGACCTTGGTCGTCTGCGTCTTCTCCGCTTGAATGAACAGCTCCTCGCTGCCCTTCTTGTCCTCGAAGCGGATCTCGTTGAAGTTGGTCGGGCCGCCCTTGGGCGTGCTGCGGCTCTTGATGCCGCTCTGGGTCTTGGTGTCGGGCAGGTCGTAGGGGGGCATCTGGTCGTTGTTGTAGACGCGGCCCGTGATGATGGGGCGGTCCGGGTCGCCCTCGAGGAAGTCGACGATGACCTCCTGGTGGATGCGCGGGATGTGCATCGAGCCCCACTTGGCGCCCGCCCAGGCTTGCGAGACGCGCACCCAGCACGACGCCTCCTCGGGCTTCGTGACGTCGCGGTCCCAGTGGAACTTGACCTTCACGCGGCCGTACTTGTCGGTCCAGATCTCCTCGGTGTCGGGGCCGACGACGGTCGCGGTCTGGGGGCCCTCGATGCGGACCTTGTGTGTGTGGTGGGGCGGGCGGAAGGCGATCTTGCTGTCGATCAGCGTGAAGCCGACCAGGAACTCCTCCTCTCCGGCGTTGGCTTGGCCCGAGATGAAGTCGCCGCCGTGGATCTGGTAGGTCGCCGTGAGGATCAGATACTCCTTGTTCTGATCCTCGCGCGGATACTCCGTGAATTCGAAGAGGGCGCCCGCCCCGAGGCCGCGCACGTCGCCCCCGGCGTCGACGACCTCGAAGTCGACCTGGCGCTCCTCGAGGCGCACCTTGACGAAATCGTGGCCGGCCTCCTTCTTGAGGTAGTTGCCGGGGTACTCGTAGAAGGCGCCCTTGGCGTTTGGGTGGTCCTTGGGCGCGTCGAGGCGGCTCTTCAGGTCGCCGTTCGGGACCATGAAGTCGAAGTCGTTCGCCGCGAAGGAGCCCGACCGAATCTGCTTGGTGAGGCTCCACTGCGACAGGTGCTCGCGCTCCATGCCGTGGTGCTCGTGCGGCGGACGGTAGATGATCGTCTCGAAGCCCTTCGTCTTAGCGTGCCCGGCGTAGCTGTCCGTCATGACGAGGGTGTGCTTGTCGCCCTCGTGCTCGAAGAAGTAGTAGATGCCCTCGTCCTCCATGAGGCGGTTCACGAAGTCGAAGTCCGACTCGCGGTACTGCACGCAGAACTCGCGCGGGTCGTACTCGCCGAGCACCTCCTTGAAGTCGGAGAAGCCCGCGTCGCGGAAGACCTCCTTGATGATGTCGGGGACGCTCTTGTCCTGGAATATGCGGCAGTTCGTCGTGTACGACAGCAGCCAGAGCCAGGGTCGAAGCGTCACGTGGTAGCGCATGTACCCCGCGTCGGCGCCGAGGAACTGCGCGCGCGTGACGATACCGTTGAAGGTTCGCTCCCCGTCGCCGAGGACGACGTGCACGGTCATGGACGTGCCGAGCAGCGCTGTCAGGTCCACGTTCTGATCGAGGCTCAGCAGCGACAGGTCATAGTCGAAGGCCTGCCCGAGCGCCTCGTGTCCCGTCATCTGCTCGAGGAGCAGGCGCCCTTCGGGCAAGATCGTCGTGACGTAGGCGTTCCGGGTTGTGTCGATATCGTCGGCCATGCGCTCGCGACTCTCTCAGCAGGCACCGACTGTACGCCGTCGGTGGGGCACTGTGAATATCATCGAGCGTCGATCGTGGGGGCTGCGTCAGGACGCCGCGGTGAAGGCAAGGCGTGGATGTTGACAACGTCGCGGATGGCGAATGTTCCGCCGTCCGTGGGTCCAGCGTTCACTTTTTTGCCGCGTCATCGATCCCGCGTCGTCGGAGCGTCCGGCGCCGGGGTTGCGCGGCTGCGGCACGTCGCCGCGCCGACCGCTTTGACGTTCTCCGCGACGGCGGCGTGACCTAAGATGTGGGCATCGCAACGACGGAACCTCCTTGCTGCCTCCCTCCAGCAACTACCTGCGCATAAGCGGACCGCGCAACCAGTTCGTCCTCGCGCGCAGCCGCGATTTCCGCGACCTCGTGGAGTCTCACGGCTACGTCGAGCCCTCGGGCTTCGACAAGTTCGAGGGCGAACTGGCGTTGAAGGCGCTCGCCCAGAACACGCCGGGGACTCTCTCGGGCTTCCTCCAGCGCAACGGCGTCGTGCTGCCTCCGGATCCGTCACGGTTCCCGCCCGGCGGCAGGGGGCCGTGGTTGCTTCGCGCCGCCGCGCGCGAGCACTACGGGCTCCTGCGCCAGCTGGCGGCGGGGGAGACCGCCACGGGAGCGAGCGCGGATCCCGTGAAGGCGCTGCTCGCCGTGCTCGCCTCCAAGCGTGGCGGCGCGCTCGACTTCGGCGGGCGCGAGTATCGCGTCATCGCGTCCACGCAATGGTCGGCGCTGCGCCGCGGGGGCCGCTTCGAGCTCCTCACGCAGGCCGAGGCGGAGCCGCTCCTGCAGAGCATGGCTGACGAGGTGCGCGGCGATCCCGACGTCGAGCAGGCGCTCGAGGACGCGGCGCGCTTCCTCGATGGCGCGGCGGGCGGATCGGGGCGCCGCACGTTGCTCGTGCGCAAGCAGCGGCCCTCATCAGGCGGCGCGCCCGCCTCCGACGGCAGCGCGACGACGCCCAGCCGCGCGCGGCGAGACAGCACCACGACCGACGAGGGGGAGCCCACGATCGAGCTCACGAACGTCGAGGCGCCCACGTTCGTGCCGGGCGTCGAGACGACGGACCTCTCCTATTCGATCAGCGGCCCGCTGTCGAAGGTGGCGTCTGTCACCATGATCGTGAAGTCCATCCCCGCGACTGGCGACCCCGCCGTCGTCGAGACGCAGGCGCTCTCGGGGCCGTTCCCGGCCTCGGACAAGATCGCCTACGACGGCACGGCGTCGACACCGGGCGGCCTCATCACGCTCAAGGGCTCGCCCTACGAGGTGACCTTCGAGCTCGTGTCGAAGTCGGGGAAGAAATCGACGAGCAAGGCCGGGCAGCTCCGCTTGGAGGTGCAAGAGGTGAAGATCGTCGTCGACGCCTCGGGCACGCTCACGGTCGACGATCCCTTCAAGCCGGCCGTCGACGGCCTCATCGACGAGCTGAAGAAGAGCGGCATGCCGGGCGACTGCGAGGGCCGGCTCATCATAGACAGCCCGGTGTTCAAGATCTCGAACGGCGAGATGGACGACGCGTCGTCCTTCACGCAATACCTCGCGGCGTACGGATCGGGACCCGGCGTCCCGATGCTCGCGACGATCAAGCTCAAGGCGAAGGACGGAACGGGCAAGCGCTCCCCCGCCGCGCTCGTCGGCACGAGGCTCCTCTGGGATCTCAAGCTGCCGACATCGGGCGACCTCGACGGCGCGCTCGACGCGCGCGGCATGCACCCGGCAGCGAAGACTTTCGTGAAGACGGCCGCCTCGTTCGAGGAGGCAGCCACGGATCCGAACGGAGCGACGGCGCACTTCGGGGTCGGTGGCCTGCGCGCGAAGGCGGCGGACCGCGCCGCTGCGGGGACGTTGTGGTTCGCGGGCGGCGATTGGGCGCTCACGGCCGGCGCGCAGCGCGTGTGGGCGGCGTTCACGACGTGCGGCGCGAGCACCGACGCGACGGCGGACTCGGCTGTCTACTTCGGCCCCGGCCGGCTCGCCGGGGACGTACACTCGGTCCGCGCCGTCGTCGACGTCGATGAGGCGCTCGACGTCACGGCGCCGACCGCGCCCGACGGCGCCCCGGCGCCGCGGCGCTCGAACGTCGTCAAGTTGGTCAACTGGCGCCGCGTCCCGGTCGTCGACAACTTGACGGTCGGCGACGCCGCGCCGCTGTCGCTCGCGCCGCTCACCGCCGAGTACAAGAAGGCCGCGATGCTCGTCGAGGGAGGGCCCGGGCTGACCCCGCGGAGCATCACCGCGCAGTGGAAGACCGAATACGGCGCCGTCGTCTCGGGCTACGCGATGGCGGGCACGGCCTTCCTCGACAAAGCGCTCGAGACCGATCCCGACGGCTACCCCGTGCGCTACCGCAGCTACTATGACTATTGGACGCTGGTCAATCCGGACGCCGGCTTCTTCGGGCGGCTCTGGAAGCGCATCGTCAGCGTCTTCGGCTCGAGCGACGAGGACAATTACAAGAAGAAATGCGACGACATGTGGTACCCGGTCATGGTGGACGTGGCGAAGCGTCTCCCGCTCGTCGATCAGGGGATCACGGCGCTCAAGTTCGGCACGGAAGGCCCTCACAATCAGCTCATGTCCGGCGCGTCCTACACCGCGGGCATCGCGCCCTCGATCCCGGGGCTCACCACGCGGACCAAGGCGATCTTCTTCCAGTTCACGTCGGGCGCAAGCGCGCGGACGTTCCTCCACGAGGTCGGTCACACGCTGTTCCTCGCGCACGGCCCCGGTCACTTCGAGGCGGGCAAGCAGCCGCCCGGCTACCAGCCGAACGCGCACGACCAGCACCAGACGTGCATGATGTCCTACGCGTCCGACCGAAAGAACTTCTGCGGGCTGTGCTTCCTGAAGCTCGGCGGTTGGAACTACACCAAGATCAAGACCGATGGGAACGTCACTCCATGACCGGGGCGGGGCGGGGCGTCTCGGCCCGCGCTCGCTGCTCTTCATCGTCTCCATCGTCGCGCATGGCTGTCACGGCTGCGCGACGCGCTCCAAGCCGGCGGCGAGCGTCGCCCACGACCCCTCTCCCTCGAGGACAAACATGCACCGCTCCAGCCTCCAAAATCCCGGGTTCGTCTCGATGTACGACACGGGCGTGCCCGAGCAGTACACGCTCAACGCCGCCGGCCCGCGCCGGATCCTAACGACGACGCGCTTCCACCAGCGCGGCGCCGAGTTGCTAGAGCTCGGGCCCGAGGATCCGGCGTCGTGGGACGTCGAGGTGCCCGACGGCGCGGAGCTCTTCGGCGCGACGAGCGGCGTCTCGCCAGGCAACGCCCACCAGCTCTGGGTCGGGTGGCTCGTGGGGCGCCGCGTTCACATGCAGGCGCTCATGCAGGAGCATCCGATCGAGGCCGAGCTCGGCGCTGACGAGACACCGATCTTCCCCGCGGTGATGGACGGTGCGGGGCTCGCGTCGCTTTATGCGTGGCATCCGGCGGGCGCGGGCGTCGCCCTCACGCGCCGTGTGTTCTCGGGCGCGCTCAAGGAGCCGCCAGCCGCGACCGGCGAGGTGCTCTCGGAGATCCCCGGCCGCCCGCTCGTCTCCAGCGCCGCCGCGGTTCCGGGAGAGAGGTCGCAGCACGCGGTCATCGGCTGGATCGAGGCGAGCGACGCGGGCGCCGTCATCGGCGTGGCGGTCATCACGCCCGACCGCATGCGCGTCGTGCGCTCGCGTCCGATCGCCGACACGGTTCCCTTCGCGCGCCAGCGCCTCGGCATCTGGCCCGCCGGTCCCCTCTCTTCCCAGCGCGTGCGCGTCACAGCGCTGGTCGAGTCCACTTCGCCCGGTGGCGACTACACCGTCGCGACCTTCGAGGTGGCCGCCCCGCCCAAGGAGCCCGCCGTGACGCTCTCCGAGAGCGGTGTCCCCGCGAAGCAGCTCCACGCCGCCGCTTTCGACTACGTCAAGAACTACCTGGAGCCGTTCTTCGTTCGCACGTACCTGACGACCAATCGAGCCCTGCTCGTGGGCACGCCTCCCAGGGCCCGCCGGCAAGGCATCCCACTCGACAGTCCGCTCCCCGTCCTCGTAACCGATCCCGCCTACTGGGGCACGCGCGCCGCCGATGGAACGTTCACGTTCGAGGAGCTCTAGCGCCTGGGGACGCGCTGGCGGGCACGCTGTCGCGCGCGTCTCGCACGAGCCTGCGCGCACCGTCTATCGCATATCGCAAGATGGGCGACGTGCGCTTCGCGGCGTGGCCGTCCGACGCGGCCGAATGTCGCAGGCGCGCGGATCGTGCGCGTTCCCTGTTGCGCCTCGTTCCCCCGGCTGGCAATCTGCGGGCTCGCGCGCACATCATGATAAAGCGCTTTGGATACGCGGAATTGGCGGGGTGGTTCGTAACGTCGACCCTCGCGCTCGCGACATGCGCGCACGCGCCTGAACAGGCGGCCGCCTGTGACAAGCCCGAGCCGCTGCGCGTGGCGCTCTCGGCCACCGACCGGCTGAACCCGGACGACAAGGGCGCGGCGCTCGCGACCGTCGTGCGCCTCTACCAGCTCAAGGGCTTAGAGAAGCTACAGCTCGCGTCGTTCGATGATCTCCTCGACCACGACAAGGAGACGCTGGGCGAGGATTTCCTCTCGGCGCAGGAGGTGACGATAAACCCCGGCGAACGCCTCGCGCCGCCTGTCGTCCGCAACCCCGAAGCGGCCTATCTGGTCGCCGTCGCGCTCTTCCGCCGGCCCGCCGCGCTCACCTGGCGCGCCGTCAAGAAGCTCCCGGCGACCGACCCGCAGTACTGTCACGCCAAGGATCCCGCGGTGGCGGCGGCGCGGGCGACGCTCGCGCTCGCGCTGGACGAGAACCGCATCGAGGTCCGCTGAGGAGCCAACCGCAACCATGAAACCGCCACAGAGAGTCGTCTGGTCCGAGGGGATGCTGGTCTCGCCGCAGCACTTTCAGCAGCAGGACCTGTATCACGAGCGGCTCCTCGGCGAGCGCATCGCGGCGCTCGCGCCGTACCCGTGGGGCGTGGTCGCCATCGACGTCGACGCGGGCGCCCTGGGGTCGGACCAGCTGCGCATCACCAAGTTCGTCGGCACGCTGCCCGACGGCGAGCTCATCGCCTTCGAGAGCGGCGACGCCGAATGCCCACCCACGCGGCCCATCGGCGCGCACTTCGGCCCCACGCAGGCCTCGTGCGACGTTTACCTCGCGCTGCCGAAGGAGCGCGAGGGCGTGCCGAGCGTGTCGGAGGGCGGCGCGGGCGACGGGACCGCCGTCAAAGGCGCGCGCGCGCGCTTCCGCGCGGCGAGCCGCGCCGTACCCGATCTCGTGGGGACCACCGCCGATCTGGCGATGGCCTTCGCGCTCCGCAACACGGTCGTGCTGTTCGGCGACGAGCCGCGGGAGGACTACGACGCGCTCAAAATCGCCGAGATCGTGCGCGACGGGCGAGGGGCGCTGCTCATCAACGAGGCCTACATCCCGCCGTCGCTGCGCATCGACAGCTCGGCGTTTCTCATGGCGGGCGTGCGGCGCCTGCTGGCGCTGCTCGTCGCGAAGCAGCGCCAGCTCGCGGGCTCGCGCCGCGAGCGCGACGGCGCGACGATCGAGTTCAACGCGGGGGACGTCACGCGCTTCCTGCAGCTCTCGACGATCAACACGGCCATTCCCGTGCTGACGCACGCGGCGACGAACGGCGAGCTGCCTCCGGTCCAGCTGTACCTGCTGTGCGCGCAGGTCGCGGGGCAGCTGGCGACGTTCTCAGCGGACGTCGATCCCTCGCAGCTGCCCGTTTACACACACACCGATCTGCGCAAGACGTTCGAGGAGCTGTTCGCCCGCGTGACCTACCTGCTGCGCGGCGTGCGCGAGGCCTACCTCACCGTGCCGCTCGTGGTCTCGCAGGGCGTGCACGTCGGCAAGCTCGAGGACGACCGGCTGCTGCGCGCGTCGCACTTCCTGCTGGCGGTGCGGTCGGAGATGCCCGAGGAGCAGCTGACGCAGCGGCTGCCGGGGCTGTGCAAGATCGCCTCGCGCGGGCAGCTGCCGCAGATCCTGCGCGCGGCCTCGCCGGGCGTGCCCGTTCAGGTCAACCGGCGCCCGCCCTCGGAGATCCCGGTGCGCGCGGGCGTGACGTACTTCTCGCTTGGCCTCCAGAGCGAGTACTGGAGGCCCGTGCTCGACGAGCGCCTCGTGGCGATCTACCTGCCGCCGCCGCTCGATCCGGAGCACGTCAAGATCGAGCTCCTCGCCGTGCCGGGGGCCGGCTGACGGGCAGGCGCGCGCCGCCGCGGGAGGGGGACACCAGATGGACGCCATCAACCAGATCACGGCCGACTGCTTCAACGCGCTGACGCAGCTGCGCGAGCTCGAGGGGCCCTCGGCTTCGCCCGAGGCCATCCACCACCGCCTGTGCGGCTTCGTCGAGGCGGCGCGCGAGCGCGCGCGTGAGCAGGGCCTGTCGCAGCGCGACGCCGACGACATCGGGTACGCGCTCGTGGCGCTCATCGACGAGGTCGCCATGGGCAAGCCCGAGCCGCTGCGCGGCTACTGGATGAGCCAGTCGTTGCAGCTGCGCTTCTTCAACGAAAACCTCGCGGGCGAGGGCTTCTTCGCGCGCCTGCAGGAGCTGCGGCGCGACCAGCGGCGCCTCGACGTGCTCCGCGTCTACTACCAGTGCCTGCTGCTGGGCTTCCAGGGCAAGTACGCCGTGCGCGGCGGCGATCTCGAGCTCATGCGGCTCATCGACTCGCTGCGCCCGGAGATCGAGCGGCACATCGAGGCGCCCGATCCGCTGGCGCCCGCGGGTCTCGCGCCCGACACGGCCGAGCTCCAGCGCGGACGGCGCAACCCCCTCCTCTGGGTCGCGCTCGGCGTGTGCGCACTCGCCATCGCCGTCTTCATCGGCCTGCGCGTGTCGCTCGACAGGGGCGTCTCCAACCTCGCCGATCGCGTCGAGGAGCTGAACAAGTGAGCGCGCTTTGCTGAAGTACATCTTCGGAGCCATCTTCATCGCCCTCGCGTGGGCGCTCGTGCTCGTCTTCCGCGGAACGGTACCGATGTGGACGGCCATCGTCGTCACGGGGGTCGTCGCGGGCGGGCTGGCGGTATACCTGCTCGTCCGCGTGCTCGCGGCGCGTCGAGCGGCCTCGAGCATCGAGCGCGGCCTGCGCGACCAGGCCCTGCGGCAGAACGAGGGCGTGCGGCCCGACCTGCGGGCGGAGATCGCGGCCATGGAGGTCGAGTTCCAGAAGTCGGTGCGCTCGCTCAAGAGCTCGAAGCTCGGGCGCAGCGGGCGCGACGCGCTGGGCCTGCTGCCCTGGTACGTCATCATCGGCCCACCCGGGTCGGGCAAGACGACGGCCATCCGCAGCTCGGGGCTGAAGTTCCCCTTCGGCAAGTCGGGCGCCGTGCGCGGCGTGGGCGGCACGCGGAACTGCGACTGGTGGATGACGAACGACGCCATCCTCCTCGACACGGCGGGGCGCTGGAGCACCGAGGATGACGACAAGGACGAATGGCTGGCGTTCCTCGACCTGCTCAAGCGCACGCGGCCCAAAAAGCCCATCAACGGCGTCATCGTCGCCGTGAGCGTCACGGAGCTGCAAGGCGACGCCGACGGCATCGCGACGCTGGCGGAGGCTCTGCGCGAGCGCGTCGACGAGGTGCTGGCGCGCCTCGACATGGTGCTGCCCGTCTACTTGCTCGTGACGAAGTGCGATCTCATCGCGGGCTTCGTCGAGACCTTCGGGGATCTCAAGGACCGCGACCGCGGCCAGATCTGGGGCTTCACGCTGCCGCTCGTGAGCGACGACCAGGGCGACCAGATCGAGGCCGTGGCGCAGCACTTCGACGAGCTCAACGACGTCCTCGAGCGCCACTGCCTGCTGCGCATGGGCGAGGAGCGGCGCATCGAGGCGCGCGAGAAGGTGCTGGCCTTTCCGCAGCAGCTCGATTCGCTGCGCCAAGGGCTGGTCGACCTCGTCGCGGCGCTGTTCGACCGCAGCGTCTACGAAGACGCGCCCGTCATGCGCGGCGTCTACTTCACGAGCGGCACGCAGGAGGGCCGCCCCGTCGACCGCGTGATGAAGAGCATGGCCGAGGCCTTCGGCGTGCGGCCGCGCCTGACCGCGCCGCCGCCCACGAAGCCGAAGAGCTACTTCGTGCGCGACCTCTTCAAGCAGGTCGTCTTTCCCGACGGCGACGTGGCCGTGCGCAGCACGCGCGTCGTGCGGCGCCAGCGCCTCGTCGGTTGGGCGCTCGCGGGCCTCGCGCTCGTGGCGTCGTCGGCGTTCCTCGTGCTGCCGGTCTCCTCGTACCTGGAGAACATGGCGCTCGTGACGCAGTCGCGCGCCTTCGTCGAGAAGCTGGCGCGCGCGCGCGCCGAGCACGGGCCCACGGGGCCGATCGCGGCCGCCTCGCTCGAAGCGGCCGAGCCCGCGGCCGTGCGCCTGGCCTCCTTCGCCTCGAAGGGCCCGGACATCTCGCTGCGCTTCGGCCTGTACCCGGGCGAGCGCCTGCTCGCGCCGCTCGACGCGGCCGTCGAGCGTCTCGTCGTGCGTCCCCTGCTCGACGCCGACGGCGATCGCCTGGCGGCGTACGCGCGCGGCCTCGGCGACACGGACGCGGCCGGCGCCATGAGTGGCCTGATGCTCCAGCTGCTCCTCACGCAGCCGAAGGCCGCCGACGAGCCCGCGCCCGAGAACGACGGCTGGCGCGACAAGACGGTCGAGGCGGCCGTGCAGCAAGCGGGCGGGCGCTGGGCGGGCCTGGCCGCCGAGACGGCGACCGCGAAGGCGCGCCACGGGCTCGAGAGCGCGGTGCGCTTCTACGCGCTGCGCGCCGCCGCCACCTCCGAGCTCGCCGAGCGCAAGAGCAACGTCGTCTCGCGCGTGCGCACGGCGCTCATCGGTTCGAGCGACGGCGATCCGCTGGCCGAGCTCGTCAACGATCCGAGCCTGCCGCGCGACATCCACGTCGTCGACGTCGTGGGCGGCGCCGTGACGGCCTTCCAGCTCCCGGCCGATCCGCGCGCCGGGCCCTCCGTTCCCGGGGCCTTCACGCCCGAAGGGTGGAGGGTCATCAAGGCGCGCATCGCGCGCATGACGGCCGACCACGAGCACGACGAGAACGGCTGGGTGCTGGGCGCGGCGCGCACGCGCACGAAGGTCAACGGCGCCGCGCTCCAGGCTGCCTACTTCCGCCGCTACGTCGATTCGTGGAAGACGTTCCTGCTGTCGCTCTCGATCAAGGAGCCCACCGACATCGCCGAGGTGCGCTCGCTCCTCAAGACGCTCATGACGCAAAAGCCGTTCGAGTCGATCTGGCGCAACGCCAGCAAGAGCCTCGTCTTCACGGACGACTCGCTGCTCGACGGCGCGCTCGCCAAGGTCAAGACGGCGGCGAACGGCGCCGCGCTGGGGGCGGGCGACGCCGCGCTGGGGCGGGCGGCGCCGCCTCGCCAGGGCACGGAGCCCACGACGCCCGAAGACGTGGGCCGCGAGTTCTCGTCGTGGCTGGCCTTCGGCCTCACGAAGCCCACGGGCCTCGAGAGCTACGGCGGCTTCCTCTCGGAGATCGCGAGCGCCGTGGGCGAGGAGGGGACGCCCGACCCGCGCGCCTTCGCGACGGCCGTGCGCACCCAGCACGTCAAGCTCTCCGACCTCATCCAGCGCTACAACGACAACGGCTGGGAGGGCGGCCTGCTCGAGAAGATCCTCATGCCACCGCTGCGAGGTGCCGAGGTGGCCGTAACGGGCGCGACGGGCGAATCGGCCAACCGCAAGTGGTGCGACGGCATCGTGGTCGTCTACGACCAGCTCCTCGCGGGCAAGTACCCGTTCGTCACGGGCCGCGGCGCCCGCGACGCGCGCCTGGCCGACGTCGACAAGTTCTTCGCGCCCAAGACGGGCACGCTCTGGCAGTACTTCACGGAGTCGCTCGCGACCGACGTCGACCACCCGGCGGGCACGACGGTCTTCCACGTCAAGGACCAGCCGAGCGTGAAGTACAAGCCGAACCTCACGGTGTTCCTCAAGCGCTCCCAGGAGGTCACGGACCTCCTCTACGGGAGGGATCCGGCGAAGCTGGGCATCCCCCTCGCCATCCGCATCCGCCCGTCGGCGCCCTATACGAAGATCGTCTTCGAGTCGGGCGGGCGCAAGGTCACGTACTTCAACGCCAAGGAGCGCTGGGACGACCTGGTGTGGCCGGCGCGCGGCGCGCTCTTCCGCTATTTCCAGAAGTCGGGCGAGGGCGAGCTCGGCTACACCGACGGCGAGTGGGCGCTGTTCCGGCTCCTCGAGGACGGGAAGCTGGCCTCGTCGCAGGACGGCGAAGAGTACCTCGCGGGAACGTGGACGCCGCCGCTCGGCGAGGGTGCCATCCGCGCCGACGTCAAGCCGGCCGGGTTGCTGCGTGCCTTCCGCGGGCTCGACGTCCCGCGGTCGATCGTGGCGGGCTCGGGCGGGTGCGGCAAATGACCGCGGCGACCATCGGCGTTTACGGCAAGGTCGACACGCAGGGGGACTTCTTGCGCGCCGGCTCGGGTGACTTCTCGCGCGCCGGCCTCGACCGGTGGCTCGAGGAGGGCATGGGCGTCCTCAAGACGGAGAACGCCGCGCTGCCCGAGGGCGCTGCCGGGTTCCTCTTCGCGCCTGCGGGGGCGGCGCGCGCGTTCCTGGGCGCGCTCGCGCCCAGCGAGGACAGCGTGGGCCGCAAGTTCCCGCTGCTCGCCTTCGTCGAGCTGCCCGCGGGTCCCGTCGCGATGGCCATGCCGGCGGCGGCGACCGCTTACGGCGCGGTCTTCGTGGCAGCCTCGAGCGACCTCGTGCTGTCCAGCCGCGGCGTCGCGGCGGCCGACCTCTTCTCTCGCGCGCGCGACCTCGCGGCGGCGGCGCCGGCGGAGCCCAGCGGCGACGAGGCGGTCTCGCTCGCCGCCGCGCCTTCGGGCGACCTGCGCGCCGCGCTCGGCGGTGGGGCGCCGGCGCTGGCCTACGCGCTGCGCACGCTCTGCCTCGCCTGCGACCAGGCCGCCAAGGCGGCCGACCCGGCCGCGCCCGGGCTCACGGTGGACGCGCCCGCCCCTTCGCCGATGGTGCGCGCCATGTGGCTCGAGCTGGCGTTGCGCCGCCTGCGGCGCGCCCACGCCCCCGCGCCGCGCGCGCTGCTCTGGAGCGACGGTTCTGCGGGCCGATTGCTGATCTCGCTCGGGACGCCGCCGCCGGCGATGTTCGCCTTCTGGGCGAACCCCCGCCACCGCTCGCAGCGCCTCTGGCCCCTCCGCACCGAGGTGGCCGCCGCGCTCGCGACTGCGACATCTGGCCTCACCTCGGCGCAGCGCCGCATCGTTGACGACCCATCGACGTCTCTGGCGCAGTTGGTGGCCGAGTTCGAATGAGGACCGTGATGCTATCCGGGTCTGCCTTTGGCTTGATCGTCTTCGCCGCTGCGTGCTCGAGCGGCAAAGTCGGAGGCACGGGCGCGGGCGGTCACGTTGGCGGCGGCGGGACCACGGGCGTCGCGGGCACGACCGGCGCCGCGGGTGTGGCCGGCACGGCTGGAAGCACCGGCGTGGCCGGCACGACAGGTACCGCCGGGACGAGCGGCGCCGCCGGCGCCACAGGAGTGGGTGGGGGCAGCCCGGCGCGTGATGGGGGCGCCCTCGACGCTTACGTCGCAGATCGGCCGCCCGGCGCGCCCGGCGTCCTCATCCACGTCGTCAACGGATGCTCGTTCGATCTCTATATGCGCGGCGCGGGCACAGGTGCGACGCTCACACCCGACGGCGCCAAGGTCTCGGCGGGCGGCGGCAGCCAGGACTACGTCGCCCCCGACAACTGGCCGTCGGCGCGCGTAACGGCGTATCTCGACGTGGCGTTGAATATCCAGATCGACAAGGTCGAGCTGACGATCGCTAACAAGGACATCAACTACAACATCACCTACGTCGACTGGGCAGCGTTGCCCGTCGAGATGCTCGCCTTCGGCACCGGCACCGATTGCAAGAACGTCGGCTGCTACGTCAAGCAGGCGGATCTCGTCTCGACGTGCCCGGCCAACTTGCTCTCGGGCAAGCAGTGCATCTCCGCCTACGGCTTCTGCGCGAACAACGGCAACGCCGCGAATTCGCTCTGTCATGCCCTCGACGGACAGTTCGCGAAGTGTGCCGCGGCCGGATGCCCGATGGCGACGACGACGCAGGTGTACGGCTGCAACGGACCCTACGGCAACGAGTCGAGGTGGTGCGCGGCGCTCAACCGAGGCCGCCCGATGAACCCCGACGATCCGGACGCATCGCTCTACTATTCGTCGCCGCCCTACAACGTTTACGCGAAGTGGGTGCACGACACTTGCCCCGGCATCTACGCCTTCCCGTACGACGACTACGGCAAGTCGAACCAGAGCAGCTTCCATGACTGCACGGGGGGAACCCAGCTCAACATCACGTTCTGCCCGAGCGGCTGACTCGAGCCCGACTCAAAACCGTGCCGCAGACGCGGGCGCCATGGGCGCGTCCCCGCCAACGTCACTTGCTCGTAGCAGTCGGCGTCGAGGTGCAGGGTCTTGCTGTTCATTCCAGAATCGGCGAGTTGTTCGCGCCTCGCGGCGCGACTTTCTCGGCCGGCTCTGGTTTCCTGGAGGAGCGTCCAGATCCGGTTGTTTCCCTCTTGGACGAGTGCGCACGATGCTTGGTGGCGATCGGCAAGGTTCCCGCTTTCGCCTCGGCGTTCGGCCCTCGGCGAGGGGGAAGATCGTGCTCGTCAAGGACCGACGCCGATGCTGCGCGAACGTCCGAGGACGACCCGGAAATCCCTCTTCCTGCCGCCGCCGTCGATGCCGTGGCGGCGGGTTTCTGGCCTGGAGTTGGCTCGGCCGGAAGAGCGACGGCGGCTGCCGCTGGTGGCCTGGCTTCCGAAGGACTGGGGCTCACTTCTGTTCCGTCCTGGCCGCGCACGACAAAGGTCGCGATGCCGAGCGCAGCCGCCAAGACAGCACCACCGACGACCCACATCCCCTTCGAGGTTCTTCTACGGCCACCCGGAGCGGCCTCCAACGCTGATTGTCCGAGCGTCGTGATTTCCTTCGCGGCCGAGGGTGCCCGCACTTCGCGCCCGCCCAACTTTGGGCCCGCGGCCCCATCAGGAAGTAAGAGTGTCCCGCCAGCTCGGCCAGCCGGCACGACAGCGACCACCTCCCCTTCACCTTCACCTTCAAATGCGCTCGCGAGGTTCATCCGCACCTTGTCGCTGGCGAAGGGGAGCAGCGCCCGCCCCACTGCCTTCAGGGAGGGATGTCGGTCCCCCGATTGGTTCGCGAGCATGCGCATCAAGATCGCCTCGACCTCGCCGGGAAGATCGGGCCGCAGGTCGCGCGGCTTCGGCACGATACCGCTCGCGATCTTGTGCAGCACCTCGAACGGGTGGTCACCGTCGTGTGCGCGTTGGCCGGTCAGCGTCTCGAAAAGAACAAGCCCCATCGAGTACTGATCGCTCCTGGCGTCGACGACACGCGCCCCACGCGCCTGCTCGGGAGACATGTAGGAAGCCGTGCCTAGCACCGCCATGGTTCCCGTGAGCGCTGGGTCCTCGCTCCCGAGGATCTTCGAGACGCCAAAATCGAGGATCTTCGGGATGAATTCTCCCCAGGCACCGCGTGCGAGGAAGATATTCTGCGGCTTGAGATCGCGATGAATGACGCCCTGCTCGTGCCCCGCGGCCACGGCCGAGATGGCCGGCAGGATCAGATCAACCGCGAGCGCGACGTCGAGCGGTGCCTTCCGGGCGACGAAGTCGCCCAAAGTCTCACCTTCGAGGTACTCCATCACCAGGTAGGGGATGCCACCCTCGGTGCCGACGTCCGTGACGTCCACGATGTTCGGATGATTCATCCGTGAGGCGGCTTCTCCTTCGCGGAGAAAGCGCGCTTGCGCCTCGGGGCTCTGGGCGATAGACGGCAGCAGCGTCTTGATCGCGAAGCGCTTCTTCAGGCCGAGGTGGACCGCCTCATAGACAGCGCCCATCCCGCCCTCGCCCAGCATCCTGACGATTCGGTAGCGGCCGAAGACTTGATTGTCTCGCAGTTTCTCGGACTCAGGCATGCGCAGCAGCGGAAGAATATCACGCTGCCTCGACAGGCGGCACCCGTGAGCAACGACCTCGACTCGGGCTGGGTCCCTCGAGGCGCCGTCGTGAGCGCCAGACAAGCCTTTTTCATTCCCGACTTTGGTCGCGGGCGCGCTGTTCAACTTGCTGTGATAGAAGGTGGGCGAGGAGGAGACGCATGGCATCGAAGAAGCCCGCGCGCCGCAAGTCACCGACCAAGAAGCCCAAGGCCAAGAAGGTCGCGCCGAGGAAGGTCGCGGCGAGACGGTCCGCACCGAAGCGCTCAGCATCGAAGCCCTCCCTCGGCCCCGGGGTTGTCCACTGGGAGATCCAGGCCAAGGATCCGGCAAAGCAGCAGCAGTTCTTCGCGGAGCTGTTCAGCTGGAAGGTGGACGCCAACAACCCGATGAAATACGGAATGGTGGCGGCGGCCGGCGAGAAGACGATCGGCGGCGGCATCGGCCCCATGGACGACGCGCCCAAGGTGACCATCTACGTGGGGGTACCCGACATCAACGCCGCGCTGGCCAAGGCCGCGTCTCTCGGCGCGACGACCGTGCAGCCCCGGACGGAGATGGATATGGTAACCATGGCCTTGTTCCGCGACCCCGAAGGCAACGTCATCGGATTGGTCGAGGGATAGGTCGCCATCACGATCTCCGGCGCATCGAGGCGGGGCGGGCGGCCGGCCTCGGAGCGAGCCCCCCCTTCGACAGCTCGGCCGGGCGGC
>DASZFV010000254.1:0-1526 GCA_035939455.1 Polyangia bacterium | reverse complement strand
CGGCGAACGAGGACGGGCTCGGCCGCGCGGGCGCTCCACCCGCGGACCCGCCGGCGCGCGGCGCCGGGCCGCCGCCGGCGAGACGCGCCTCGAGCTCGTCGAGCCGGTCGAGCAGGTCGCCGATGGGCAGGAGCGGCTCGGCGGCACACAGCTCGACGGCGGCCATCTCGACGAGCAGGCGCGGAGTCTGCGACTTCGAGGCCTCGTCGACGAGCCGGGCCCAGCGCTCGAAGAGGACCGAGTAGACGCCCGGCGCGCCCCGCGCGACGAGCGCCTCCACCTCGCGCAGCTCGTCGGGCGTGACGTCCAGCAGGTCCTGGGCGTCTTTCACGCGCGACACGATCTCGAGGTCGCGTAGGAAACCCAGGAAGACGCGGGAGAGCTGCCCCAGATCGACACCCCCGTCGGCCGCGCGCGCGAGCGTCCGCAGCGTCGCCCCCGCGTCGCGCGCGAGGATGTGCCCCGCGAGCTCGACGAGCAGCCGGCGGTCCGCGACGCCCAGCACGTCGGCCACGACGGCGCGCGACAGCTGACCGTCGCCGTCGCCCACATAGGCGATGACCTGGTCGAGGAGCGACAGCCCGTCGCGCACCGAGCCCGCGGCCTGGCGGGCGATGACCCGCAGGGCCTCCTCGTCCGCGCCGAGCTTCTCCTTGGCGAGCACGCCGGCCAGGTGCTCCGTGAGGCGCGCCGTGGAGATGAGCTTGAAGTCGAAGCGCTGGCAGCGCGACAGGATCGTGACTGGGATCTTGTGCGCCTCGGTCGTCGCGAAGACGAATGTCACGTGCGGGGGCGGCTCCTCCAGCGTCTTGAGCAGGGCGTTGAAGGAGTGCGACGAGAGCATATGCACCTCGTCGATGATGTAGACCTTGCCGCGCGCGCGCGCCGGCGCGTAGCGCACGCCCTCGAGGACCGACTTCGTCTCCTCGACCTTGGTGTTCGAGGCGGCGTCGATCTCGATGACGTCGACCGAGCGGCCCGCCGCGATCTCCAGGCACTGCTCGCAGACGCCGCAGGGCTCGGGCGTGGGGCCCTTCTCACAGCAGAGCGCCTTCGCGAGGATGCGGGCGGCGCTCGTCTTGCCCACGCCGCGCGCGCCCGTGAAGAGAAAGGCGTGGTGGACGCGGTTTCCGAGGATGGCGTTCGTGAGCGTGCGCGCGACGTGCTCCTGCCCGACCAGGTCGGCGAACCGCTGCGGGCGATACTTGCGGGCAAGAACGAGATAGGACATGAACCAAAGAATCTACCTCACGCCACGCCCGAATGGGGCCCGCGTTCGGCTTGTCGCTCGGCTTGTCGTGGCGGTCGTCGTGCTTAAGGTTGGGTTGACATGAGGACCGACAAGCTCACCACCAAGGCCCAAGAGGCGCTCCAACAGGCGCAGGCGCTCGCGGAGCGTCGCGGCCACCAGGAGCTCACGCCCGAGCACCTGCTCGCGGCGCTACTCGCCCAGGAGCAAGGGGTCGTCCCCGCCCTTCTGCGCAAGATCGGCGTCGACCTGCCCACGGTCCAGGCCAACGTCGAGT
>DASZFV010000253.1:0-12493 GCA_035939455.1 Polyangia bacterium | reverse complement strand
CTCGAAGGTACACTCCGCGCTCGGGCACCGTCACGCCTTGCCGTAGCGATGCAAGGTTCACCGTCGGAGCGGCTGGGACCCTGGTTCGGCCATCTTCTCGATCTGCTTCGCCGAAACCAGATTCCTTTCATCGTGGCCGAGTTGCCAATGCGGCGCGCATTTCGAGAAATGATCGCCGATTCGCCGCAGGCGAGAGCCTATCAGGACTGGCTAATCGGCGAGATGCCCCGCTGGGGCGGTAAACTGGTCGACCTGTCGCATGCCAATTGGGTTCAAGATGGATTGTTCACCGACGAGCTTCATTTGGGAGCCGAGGGCGCGACCTTGGTTTCGACGGAGCTGGGCAAACAGCTGGGAGCCATTTTCGCTCGCTGATGTGCCCCGTCGTGCCGCGGACCGCCTTCGCGGCTTGTCCTTATGGGCCCGCTGATCCACCGTCTCGGGTGGGACCTCGCCTACACCCACCCGAGGTGGCGCTCCCCGCCGACCAGGAGGTCACCGTGGGGACGCATCAACCGCAGGACGACTGCCGGTCGATTCTTGATCTGCCCATCTGCTTGCGGGAGGGGCGCTAGAACAACGTCGCCCGCCTTCATCCCCTGACGTCGCCGGGTGTATAGGTCGGTTCCGTGTCTCCGTACGCTCTCGCCAGGCCGCCACGCGCCGCGGACAACCCGTCATCGCCGCGCTCGGCCACCGACGAAGACAAAACGGTCACCGTCAACGGCGCGTTCGTCGGAATCTCGAACGGTTCGTCAAGAAGGATCCGCTCTCCATCGTAGTGGGCCTTTAGCGTGACCGCCGGCATGATGCATCAAGGGTACAGGCGCCACTATCGGGCGGCAAAGGTCCACGCGGACTCTTCTCGGAACGGCGGTACACTGAGAAAGTCATGTCCGCGCTGCAAAAGCAGATCCTCGAAGCCGCATTGAAACTCTCAGCCGACGAGCGTGAACATCTAGTGGAGGAGCTCGCTGCCAGCTTGCCGAACGATTTCGTCGGCAAAGACCTCCAGAAGGCTTGGCTCGACGAGCTCGGCCGCCGGAGCGACGAGATCGACGCCGGTACGGCGGAGCTGCTCGATTTGTCCGACGTCCGAGAGCAGATAGCCCAGCGTCGTGCCCACCGCTCCCGTCCATAGACGGGAGCGGATTCTTCGCGCCGCAAACGCTCTCACGAACCAAGAATCGGGCGCAGGTCGAGCACCATGCGACACGGGTACGTGTCGCTCAACCGAACGAGGCCGTGGCGTTCGTAGAACCCCGCGGCATCAGCGTCGATCGCATCCGTGACGAAGAGGCGAAACGCTACCGGTCCCGTCCTCGCCAGTTGGAGGGTCAGTCCGAGCGCCTCCTCGAAGAGGTAACCCCCGAGGCCTTGCCCCTGAACACGCCTGTCGACGGCCAACCGGGCGAGCAGCACGCCGGGGATCGGGAAGCGGGGTAGTCGATTGAGATTGGGCTGCTGTTCTATGGACGCGCGTTCGACGCTCACCGTGGTCAAGCTGAAGTAGCCAGCCAAGCGCGGGCGCGTGGGCGCGTCGTCCATCGCCAGAAACGTGCGCGCCAGCCCGAGCGCTTCGATGCGCAGGGCCATTGCTAGGCGGCCGTCGCCTTTTTCTTCCAGCGCAGTTTCGGCGGGCGCCGGTTCGGGTTCGCCAGACTCCTCAGCGCGGCCCGGAGGTCAGACGATGGCGCGAAGGGGCGATCGAGGACCGCCGTCAGATGCTCGACCTCGATGTCGGTCAGGGCCAGCGGTGCGCCGACCGGCCGCGCACGCCGCGCACGCACTCGATCGAGCGCCGGGTGGGCCAGCGCTTCGACGCTCTCCCCTTGGCGCGCCTCGATCTCCCGGCCTTGCTCGGCCTGACGAACCACCCAAGCCGCGAGACCGGCGACCTCGCGAAGAAGCTCGGCCTTTTGGCTTTGCTCGAGGCCAAGCCGCTTTCGGAGCATCTCGAGCTCTTCCTCGAGCACGCTGTTCGTGAGCGCTTGAAACCGGGGCATCAAGGTTCCTTCCTGTGAGTAATAGTTTACTCACAAGACGCCCGGTGGGGCAAGCGCGTTGGGCGCAGGAGGACGCTCAACGTCGCGCGCGGGCTGGCGGACTAGCCGAAGCCGAGGTGGCGCTCATTGCCGACCTCGACCGCCGCGGCGAGAGCGCGCGCGAGCCACTCCGTGGCGGCTTCCGCGGCCGCGAGCGGCGTCGCGCCTCGCCCGAGGTGAACGGCGAGCGCCGTCGCCAGCGCGCAGCCCGTGCCGCGCACGTCGCCGCCCCCGACGCGCGCGTGCCCGAGGCGATGTAGCGCCGCGCCCACGAGCAAGGTGTCCGTCACCGGCTCGGCGGCGCCCCCGAGGTGGCCGCCCTTGACCAGGACCGCAGCCACGCCCTGGGCCGCGAGTGCCCGCGCCGCGGCGGCCGCCTCCGCGGCGCTCGTGACGGGAAGCCCGCTCAGGGCCGCCGCCTCGGCGGCGTTCGGCGTGACCAGCGTCGCCCGCCGCAACAGCGGCAGCAGCTCGGCCGCGACGCCCCGGAAGAGCGCGCCCCCGCGTGATGACGCCAGCACCGGGTCGACGACGACCGGCCCCGCAAAGGATCCGAGGCCGTCGATGACGGCCGCGGCGCGCTTGGCGTCCGGAACCATTCCAATTTTGACGGCGGTTGGCCGCCCGGCGACCTGCTGACGCACGGAGTCGGCGAGCTCGGCGGCGTCGCGGGGCTCGACGCGGTGAACGCCCGTGCCTTGCTCGGTCCAGGCGGTGGCGACGACGAGGGGACGGGCGCCGAGCGCGCACGCGGTCAGGACGTCGCGCACGAGCCCGGCGCCGCCGCCGGGGTCGAGCCCGCCGATGATCAGGACGCTATCGAGCGGGCTGGCACCCGGACGGATTTGCGACGCATCCACGGGATCGCTATCATAGACCGCTCTCGGGCAAGCCTTGCCTCGCCTCCCACCAGGCAAGAACACCCGACCTAGGCCCTCCCGTGTCGGTGCAACTCTCGGAGCCGATTCAGTTCGGCAAATACACGCTCTTCGAGCGCATCGGCCGCGGCGGTATGGCCGACGTGTACAAGGGCCGCGTGACCGGACCGCAAGGGTTCGAGCGCACGTTCGTCGTCAAACGCATCCTCCCCCACCTCTCGGACGACGCGACCTTCATCAAGATGTTCGTCGAGGAGGCCAAGCTCTCGGCGCGCCTCGCCCACCCGAACATCGTCCAGATCTTCGAGCTCGGCGCCGTCGAGGGCGAGTACTTCATCTCGATGGAGTACATCCGCGGACGCGATCTCTCGGAGACGATGCGCGCCATCTGGAAGACGATGGGCCCGCCGCGGCCCGAGCTCGTCGCCTACATCGGGCGCGAGGCCTGCCGCGCGCTCAGCTACGCGCACAGCCTCGCCGACGAGCGCGGCCGGCCGCTCGGCATGATCCACCGCGACGTCTCGCCGTCGAACATCATGATGTCCTACGAGGGCGCTGTGAAGCTGCTCGACTTCGGCATCGCCAAGGCGCTCGGCGAGGCGCCGGAGACGACGAAGAGCGGCACGATGAAGGGCAAGTACGCCTACATGGCGCCCGAGCAGACCGAGGGCGACGACGTCGACCACCGCATCGACATCTTCTCGTGCGGCATCGTGCTGCACGAGGTGCTCACGGGCCGGCGCCTCTTCAAGGGCCAGAACGACGTGCTCACGATCGAGCGCGTGCGCCGCTGCGAGGTGCCGCCGCCCTCACTGCAGAACCCCCTGGTGCCGCCCGAGCTCGACGCCATCGTCCTGCGCGCCCTGGCGCGCGATCGCGACGACCGGTGGGCCACGGCGGCCGACATGGCGGACGCGCTCGACGACGTCGTGCACGCGGCGCGCTTCCAGCCGACGCACCTCGCACAGCTCTTGCACGATCTCTTCCCCGTCGACGGCGGCGCGCCGTCGCCGCGCCTCTCGGTGAACGCCAGCGCGCACGTCACGAGCTCGAGCATCCGCGCGGGGCGCTCGGCGACGATCCCCCCCGTGACGCGCACGGGGTCGGGCACGGGCACGGCCACCGGCACGGGGTCGGTGCGGCGGCGCTCTCTGCCCGCCTCCGAATCGTCGATGGACGTGTCGGATGTCTCGCTCAAGCCGCGCTCCAAATGGAAGGGGGCGGTCGCGACGGCGCTCGTGCTCGCGGCGGGCGGCTTCTTCGTCTGGAAAGGCGGCCTCAAGAAGAAGCTCGAGGACGACGGCGGCGCGCGCCTCACGGCCGTGAGCGATCCCTCGAAGCGCTTCCACGTCTACGTGAAGTCGGAGCCGCCGGGCGCCGACATCTTCGTCGAGGGCGAGGCCATGCCCATCGGCGAGACGCCCGTGACACTGCCGATCGATCTGACGGGCAAGAGCTCGCTCAAGCTCGTCCTTCGTAAGGACGGCTACGAGGACTACGACCAGCGGGTCATCAACGAGATGCCGCTCTCGATCAATCTCAAGAAGCGCGACGCCACGCCGGACGGCGGCGAGAGTGGCGAGGGCGCCAAGCCGTCCTCCGAGGGAGCCGAAGGCGCTGGGGTCGCGCCCGCCGCCACGCCTGCGGAAGGGCCGGTGGTCGCGCCGCCCGGTACAACCGCCAAGGGCACCCACAGACACCACCATGCGCACAAGTCCGCGCCGCCCCCGCCCACCGAAGTCGATCAGTAAGCCGACGCCTCGATGTTCCGTGGACGCACCGTGGCCGTCGTCATCCCGGCCTACAACGAGCGAGACAAGATCGCCGCGACGATCCGCTCCGTTCCGGGCTACGTCGATCACATCCTCGTCGTGGACGACGGCAGCTCCGACGGCACGGCGGCGGCGGCGCGACGGCACGCGGGCCGCCGGCGCGGCGGCGTCGTCGAGGTTCTGCGCCACGAGGTCAACCGGGGCGTGGGCGCCGCCATCGCGTCGGGTTACGCGCGCGCGGTCGCGCTCGGGGTCCAGGTGACGGCCGTCATGGCGGGCGACGGGCAGATGGATCCCGCCGATCTCCCGCGCCTGCTCGAGCCGGTCGCCGCCGGCCGCGCCGACTACGCGAAGGGCAATCGCTTCGCGTGGCCGGGGGGGTGGCGCCGCATGCCGCGCGCCCGCATGGTCGGCAACCTCCTGCTGTCGCTCGCGACGCGCGTCGCCTCGGGCTACTGGCGTCTGCTCGATTCGCAGTGCGGGTACACGGCGGCGTCGCTTCCGGCGCTGCTCGCGATCGCGCCCCAGAAAATGTTCGCGCGCTACGGCTACCCCAACGATCTGCTCGCGCGCCTGGGCGCCGCCGGCGCGCGCGTCGTCGACGTGCCGGTTCGTCCGGTCTACGGGCCCGCGTGGCGTTCGGGCCTGCGGCCGGTTCGCGTCGCGCTGCCGATCGCGTTGCTGCTCGCGCGCGCGTGCTGGCGACGCCTGTGGACGCGCCGCGGAGCGCGCGCGCTCGGGGCGCTCGCGTCCGCGGCCGAGCCCCTCGGCGACGGGACCTGAGATGCGCGTGGGCGTGCTCACGACTTCGTATCCGCGCGGCGCCGGCGACTTCGCCGGTTGGTTCGTGGCCGAGCGGGTGCGCGCGCTGCTGGCCGAGGGTCACGAGGTCGAGGTCCTCGCCGCGGGGGCGGGCGCGCCGCTCGGCACGACGCACGAGGGTCGCCTCACGCTGACGCGATTGCCCTCGAGCCTCGGGGACGCCGACCTCTTCGGCGGGGCGGGCGCGCCCGAGACGCTCGAGGTCGGCGGTCTCGCCGCGCGCTGGGCGGCGGCACGCTTCTCGGCCGCGCTGGCATCCGCCGTCGCGGCGCGCGCGTCCGAGTGGGCGCGCGTCGAGAGCCATTGGCTGGCCCCCTGCGCGCTGGCCGTCGTCGCGGCGGCGCCGTCGCTTCCGCACCACGCGACGGCGCACTCGGGCGACGTCGCGTTGCTCGAGCGTCTGCCCTTCGGGCGCTCGCTCGTGCGCCTGCTCGCGCGCAGCGGCGCCGCGCTCGCGTTCGTGAGCGAGGATCTGCGTCGCCGGTTCGCGGCGCTCGCGGGCGCTCTTCACGGCGTCGTCGCCCCGTTGGCCCCGTCGGCGCCCGGCGGGCCGCCCGTGTTCGGCTCGCCCCGCGCCGGCGCCCCGACGCGCGCGTCCCTCGGCGTCGCGGGGCCCGTCGTCATGTCGGTCGCGCGGCTGGTCCCCATCAAGGGCCTCGATCTGCTCGTGCGCGCCTGCGCCCGCCGCGCGGGCGACGCGGCGCCGCTGAACCTCATCCTCGTCGGCGACGGCCCCGAACGCGATCGGTTGCGGAGCCTCGCGGAGGGGCTCGGCGTCCCGCTGAGATTGGCGGGCGTCGTGCCACGCGACGACGTGCCGGCCTGGCTACGCGTGGCCGACGTCTACGCTCAACCATCGCGGACGCTCGCCAACGGGCGCGCCGAGGGCATGCCGCTCGCGACGCTCGAGGCGCTCTCGTGTGGCCTGCCGGCCGTTGTGTCCGACTCCGGCGGGTTGGCCGAGCTGCGAGCGGCGCACGCGCGGGTCCGCGTGGTTCCCGCCGGCGACGCCGGTTCGCTCGCGGCGGCCCTCCGCGTCGGTCTGGCGGAGCTCATCACGACGCGGGCGCCTTTGTAACCACCGTGTAACGAGATTCGCACTGGATCGACCCGAAAACTGCGCAACGGAGTACGCACCTGACGGGCAGCCCGCGTATAAGCCACTGATAGTACTGATATCTGCATCTCGGCACGTGACGTGCTGTGATAAGGGCTCGATGGATGTTGGTTCGCCACGCGGCGCCGTCGACCCCGAGATCTCGGTGGTCCTGGCGGTCGGTAACGCCGAGGACAAGGTCGGCCATCAGATCCGCAGTGTCGCCGGACACTTGCGGGGGCTGGGACTCGCTTTCGAGATCCTCGTCGTCAACGACGGCTCATCGGACAACAGCCTGTCGATCGCGACGCTGCTCGCGTCCAGCGTGCCCGAGCTGAGGGTGCTGTCGCGCAACGTCTCGGGGCGCGCCTTCTTGCGGGGCGCCTCCGAGGCACGCGGCGCCGCCGTGGTGTTGCTCGAGGCCGACCGGACCGTGTCGTTCGCGCCGCTCGGCTGGGCGCTCTCGCGCCTCGCG
Source organism: Polyangia bacterium (assembly GCA_035939455.1). Classification (GTDB taxonomy): domain Bacteria; phylum Myxococcota_A; class Polyangia; order Fen-1088; family Fen-1088; genus DASZFV01. Next base: position 5,405 of record DASZFV010000253.1, on the reverse strand, counting down.
GCCGGCCGCGAGGCGGTGATCCTGCGCGGCCGCTACATCGTGGCGCGGCGGCTCATGGCGCTGCCGGTGATCGTGCGCGCGAGCGGGCCGGGCCTGCTCTTCGAGCCGATCTTCGAGCGGCGCGCGCAGGAGCTGGGCATCGACGTCGTCGGGTCCAGGCGCAAGCGCCCCACGCCGCTGCTGCTCCGTCCCGTGTTGCGGTTCCTGGCCGCCTGAGGGCTGTGTTTTCGTCGCGGCTCGACCACGCGCGCTCCGACGGACGCCCCGTGCTACGCTAGCCCTTCATGCTGTCCTTCGTCATCGCCATCGTCGGGCTGGGACTGCTCATCGTCCTCCATGAGGGTGGGCACTTCCTGGTGGCCCGCCTGTGCGGGATGAGGGTCGAGCGCTTCTCGATCGGCTTCGGTCCGACGCTGCTCGGCTTCAAGTGGGGGGGCACGACCTTCCAGCTCGCGCCCATCCCGCTCGGCGGGTTCGTCCAGATCACGGGGCTCAACCCCAACGAGGAGTTCGACAAGAGCGACCCCAACGTCTTTCCGAACCGCCCGCGCTGGATGCGCCTGCTCACGATCCTCGCGGGCCCGGCGGCGAACTACTTCACGGCGTTCGTCCTCATGCTCGTCGTGCTGCTGGCGTACGGCATGCCGTCGAAGACGCAGAAGATCATCGAGCCGGTGCCCGGCAAGCCGGCGGTGGCCGCGGGCCTCAAGGCCAACGACGTGCTCGTCTCGGCGAACGGGCAGCCGGTCTCGGCCGATTCCCCCATCAGCGACGTCATTCGCGCGGGCGGGGGTGCTCCCGTCACGATCGGCGTGCTCCGGTCCGGCAAGCCCATGACGTTCGTGGTGGCGCCCGAGCGCCAATCCTCGGGCAGCTATCAGGTGGGCATCCAGATCGGCGCCATCGACGCCCGCACGCCCGTCGCCCTGGGGGCGGCCCTCAAGGAAGCCGTCGTCTACCCGTACTACACATCCGTCGGCATCTTGGTCGGGCTGTCCGACATGATCCGCGGACGCGTCCAGGCCGATCTCGAGGGGCCCATCGGCATCACGAAGAAGATCGCGAAGGCGGCCGATCGCGGGGCCGTCGACTTCCTCGGCATCATCATCGTGCTGTCGGTCTACCTCGGGCTCTTCAACCTGCTCCCGCTGCCGGCGCTCGACGGCGGCCGGGCGCTCTTCCTCGCCATCGAGTCGATCACGCGCAAGCGCGTGAATCCGCGCATCGAGGCGGCGGTCCACACGGCCGGGTTCGTCCTGCTGCTCGGCGTGCTCGTCATCGTCAGCTTCAAGGACATATTCGGCAAGGGCTAGGCGGCGGCCCGTGGCGCGGCGCTCGTCGCGGATCCACCGCGGGCTGACGGGGACGCGCGCGCTCGTCGGGACGCGGTACCTCGCGGATCCGGAGCTGCGGCGCGAGTACGCGGAGGAGATCGCGCCGCGGACGGGCGCGGCGCTCGCCAAGATCCTCTCCGAGCTCTACGCCGGCGGCGCGGCGCCGCCGGCGCGCGCGCTCGACCTCGGGGCCGGGACGGGCGCCGCGGGCGCCGCGCTGCGGGCGCGCTTCGGCGCCGGTCTCGACGTCGTCGCCGTGGACCGCGTCGCGGCTCCGGGGGTCGTCGTCGCGGACCTGGCGCGCGCGCTGCCCTCCGTCGAGGGGCGCTTCGACCTGATCGTCGCCGCGCACCTGCTGGGCGAGCTCCACCTCGGCGAGCCGGCCGCCGCGCGGATCGACGCCCTCGCGCGTCGCGTGCTGGCGTGGTGCCGCGGGTTTCTCGACGACGGCGGGCTCGTCATCCTGCTCGAGCCGGCGCTGCGCGAGACCTCGCGCGCGCTCAGCGCCGTGCGCGATCGTCTCATCGTGTCGGGACTGAGGGTCGTCGCGCCGTGCTTTTGGACGGGGCCGTGCCCCGCGCTCTCGCGCGAGCGCGACTGGTGCCATGACGCCGCCAAGGCGCCGAGCGCGACGCGCGTCGACTTCAGCTACCTCGCGCTGCGCGCCGAGCCCGCGCCCGCGCCCGGGCCCGCGCTCTTTCGCGTCGTGAGCGATCGCCTCGTCGAGAAGGGCCGCCTCAAGATCTTCGCGTGCGGCGTCTCGGGCCGGCACGCGTTCGCGCGGCTCGACCGCCACGCCTCGGACGCCAACGCCGCCTTCGGAGAGCTCGAGCGGGGCGACGTCGCCACGATCACGGGCACGCGCTTCGCGTCCGACGGACTGCGCGTGACGGAGGACACCCTCGTCGCGCGCGGCAAGCTCCCCGAAGGATGACGACGCCGCCCGACGAGTCGCCCGTCCGCTGTCACCCGAGACGAACGGGCGTCGATTTTCACAGAGCCGTCGCGCGCGAACATGCCGCCCCGTGATAAAATAGAGCCCGCGCCTCGGCATGTACTCGCCCCTTTCCCAGGAGTGGTCGGCCCAGTGGCCGTTGCCCGTGGTCGCCCTCGCGATCCTGGGCCTGCTCTTCGCGCTGCGGTTCGTCGTCGGACCAGACGAGCGCGGGCGGGTCAGGGCGGGCATCTTCTTCGTGGGGACCTATCTCGTCTCGTTGTCGGCGATCGGCCTCCTGCGCCCCGCCGTGGGGCCGCACAACTGGCCGCGCGTCCTCTCGGTCCTCATCTTCTCGTTCAGCGTCGTCATCGCCGCCGGGCTGCTGCTCTTTGACGTCGTGCTCGCGCGGCGCGAGCTGCCGCGCATCCTGCGCGACCTCGTGCACGCCGTCGCGTACCTCATCACGGCGGCCATCGTGCTCACGCGCTCCGAGGTCGACGTCACGCGCGTGTTCACGGCGTCGGTGCTCACGACGGCCGTCATCGGCCTCGCGCTGCAAGAGACGCTCGGGAACATCATGGCCGGCCTGGCGCTGCAGCTCGAGCGCGATCTCGAGATCGGAGACTGGGTCAAGATCGACGACAAGATCACGGGCCGCATTCGCGAGGTCCGCTGGCGCGCGACGACGGTCGTCACGAAGAACGGCGATCTCGTCCTCATCCCCAACGGCGTCATCGCGCGGTCGCTCATCACGAACTTCAGCCGGCCGACGACGGCGCACCGTCAGTGGATCACGATGCGCGTCCACTTTCGTCACCCGCCCGCCAAGGTGCGCGAGGTCGTCGTCGAGGCGGTGCGCGCGCAGTCGTTCGTGCGCGCCGATCCCGTGCCCGACTGCATCCTGCTCGACTTCAAGGAAGACGCGTCCACCTACGCCTGCCGGTACTGGATGGACGACTTCCAGCGCGACGACTCGAGCGACAGCGCCGTGCGCAGCGCGATCTGGTACGCGCTTCACCGCGCCGGCATGGAGATCCCGTTCCCGTCGATGAACATCAACGTCACCGAGATGAACGAGGACCGCGAGCAGCGCAAGCACGACGAGGAGTACGCGCGACGCGTGGACGCGCTCTCGCGCGTCGACGTGTTCCGCGCGCTCGACGCCGAGAAGATCGATCGCCTCGCGCGCCGCATGCGCATGATCATCTACGGGCCGGGCGAGGTCGTCCTGCGGCAGGGCGATCCGGGCGACTCGCTCTACGTCGTGCGCTCGGGCAGCGTCGCCGTGCAGCTCGGCGCGCACGGCGCGCGCAAGGAGGTCGCCACGCTCTCGGCGGGACAGTTCTTCGGCGAGATGTCGCTCATGACGGGCGAGTCGCGCTCGGCCACGGTCGTCGCGAAGAGCGACTGCGAGTGCTACATCGTCGACAAGGAAGCCTTCCAGGAGATCCTCGACGAGCGGCCGGAGCTCGCGGGCGTCATCAGCGACATCCTGTCGCGCCGCCAGGTCGTCCTCGACGGCGCCACGGCCGACACCGCGCTGGTCAACCAGACGGTGCAGAAGAACCAGCTCCGCTCGAAGATCGCCGCGTTCTTTGGAATCGGGACCCTGAGAGGGTCCCGCACCCCCCGCGACGAGCGATGACGAGCAAAGCTCGTCCTCACTCACGCGACGGCATCGGGACCCTGAGAGGGTCCCGCACCCCCCGCGACGAGCGATGACGAGCAAAGCCGTCAGCCCTCTGCGTAAGCCACGTCTCCCATCGTGTCGGCAAAAAGACGCTGGCAGACAGGGCATCGTGTACTCGCGGGCCGTGAGCCGGCTCGTCGCCTGCGTTGCGCTGCTCGTGTGGATGGCAGCGTGGACCGGCGCGACTGCCGGGACGTATCCCATCAGCTATCACCTCACGCGGCCTGGACGCGTGTCGCTGGTGGTCACGGACACCTCAGGCAGCACCGTTCGCGAGATTTTGCGCGCCGTTCCGCTCGCCGGGGGCGATCACACCTCGATCTGGGACGGCCTCGATCGCGAGGGCAAGGGCGTTCCCGCGGGGACCTACCGCTGGCGCCTGCTCGAGACCCAGGGCCTATCGGCGCGCTACGAGCTGAGCGTCGGCTCGAGCTATCCGCGAGGCGAGGATCGCTCGAGCTCGGGAGGCCCGGGATCGCACATCGCGCCCTACACGATGGCGGCGGACGAGACCGGTATCTACGTCGCCGCGCTGCAGACCGAGAACCTCGAGACGGGTCTCCTCAAGCTCAGCCCAGACGGCGGCAAGCGCCTGTGGAGCCAACAGCTTCCCTTCGGCTCCGACGGGAGGCAGGTCGCCTGGGAGGGGGGGCTCAGCATGGCGGTGGATCGCGGCGAGGTGTATCTGCTCGGGCACAGAGAACCACAACGGATCTTCGTGAGCCGCGCCGACACCGGCCGGGGCGCGCGCGCCTTCGAAGTCGGTTGGGACGCGCCATCCTACGATGCCGACGCCGAGGAGGCCCTCACGGGCGCCACCGACATGGACGTCCGCGACGGCGTGCTCGTCGTCGCCTACAGCTCGCGGAATGTCGTGCGCTGGTACGATCCGATGACGGGCAAGTCGCTCGGGGCGGCCGGTGTCGCGGCGCCAGCGGGCGTGGCCGTAGGCCCGGCGGGCACCGTCTACGTCACGACGGGCGACAAGATCGTGCGTCTGTCGCGCGAGCGTCCCGCGCAGGCGACGATCGCCGCCGGTCTCACCCGTCCCGGTCGGCTGGCCGTCGATCGCTCGAACGGCGAGCTCCTCGTGTTCCAGCGGGGCGACAGCCAGCAGGTGCGTCGCCTGACGGCCGCCGGCCAGACTCTGAGGATTTACGGGATCGCCGGCGGGCGCCGCGAGGGGCTCTACGTCGATCGGGATTTCGCCGGTGCGTCGGATATCGCCGCGGACGGGCGCGGCGGTTTCTTGATCGCCGAGCCGTTCGCCGCCCCACGGCGCGTGGCGCAGGTCGCGCGCGACGGCGCCGTTTCGCACGAGTGGTACGGCGGGCAACCGTGGGCGCCGAGCGCCGTCTTCGAGGCGGGCAACCCGGACGTCATGTGGGTGACGTCCGCGAAGACGAAGCGCGTCCATTGGGTGATGCGCGTCCTCGTCGATCAC
>DASZFV010000252.1:0-8715 GCA_035939455.1 Polyangia bacterium | reverse complement strand
GCGCCGCCGCCGGCCATCGCGCCGCCGGCCATCGTCATGCCCTCCTATCGTAGCAAACGGACCCTGCGAATTCCGCGCCAGGCTTAAAGATCGGGGTTCTTGGACGTCTAGGGCAGGAGCAGGTCGCCGTAGGGCGGACGCGATGTCCGGTTCCAAGGCCACCCTACGCCGCGCGTTCGATCAACCCGGCGGCGCCCATGCCGCCGCCCACGCACATCGTGATGACGGCGTACTTGCCCTTGCGGCGCTCGAGCTCGTGCAGCGCCGTCGCGATCTGGCGGGCGCCGGTGCACCCGAGCGGGTGGCCGAGCGCGATGGCGCCGCCGTTGACGTTGACGCGATCGAGGGGCAGCCCAAGCTCGCGCAGGCAGTAAAGCGCCTGCGAGGCGAAGGCTTCGTTGACCTCGTAGAGATCGATCTGGTCGATCGTGAGGCCCGCCTTGCGGAGCAGCTTGCGCACGGCCGGCACGGGGCCGATACCCATGATGGCGGGCGGCACGCCCGCGACGGCGAACGCGCGGAAGTACGCGCGCACGCGCTTGCCCTGCTTGCGCGCCTCGTCGGCGCCCATGAGCACGACGGCGGCGGCGCCGTCGTTGAGCGGCGACGCGTTGCCCGCCGTGACCGTCCCCGTTGGGTCGAACACGGGCTTGAGCGCCGCGAGCTTCTCGAGCGACGTGTCGGCACGCGGGCCCTCGTCCCGGTCGACCGTGACGTCGCCCCAAATCTCGCCGTCGAAGACGCGCGTCTTGACGGCCACGACCTCGGCCGCGAAGTCGCCGCGCGCCCAGGCCGCCGCCGCCTTCCGGTGGCTCGCGAGCGCGAAGGCGTCCTGATCGCCGCGGCTCACGCCGAATTGCCGCGCGACGTTCTCGGCCGTGTTGCCCATGGGGATGTAGGCGTCCGGGTACTCCTCGACGACGCGAGGGTTGAGCGAGGTCTTGTTGCCGCCCATGGGGATCATCGACATCGACTCGACGCCGCCCGCGAGACCCGCGTCGATGGCGCTCGCGGCGATGCGGTCCGCGACGATGGACGTCGCCTGCAGCCCCGAAGAGCAGAAGCGGTTGATCGTCATCGCGGGCGTCGTGTCGGGCATGCCCGCGAGCAGGCCGATCTGGCGCGCCACGTTGAGGCCTTGCTCGGCCTCGGGCATGGCGCAGCCGAGGACGACGTCCTCGATGGCCGCCGGATCGATCTCGGCGCGGCGCAGCGCCTCGCGCGCCGCGAGCGCTCCCAGGTCGTCCGGGCGCGTTTGACGCAGGTTGCCCTTCGGCGCGCGGCCGATGGGGGTGCGGACCGCGGAGAGGATGGCAACGTCGCGCATGGTCAGTTCCTCAGGGGCTTGCTGGTGGTCAACATATTTTGGATGCGCTCGCGCGTCTTCGGTTCCCCGCACAGCGACAGGAACGCCTCGCGTTCGAGGTCGAGGACGTGCTGCTCGCTGACGGCCGCGCCCGCCGGGACGCTGCCGCCCGAGAGGACGCGCGCCAGGTGGCCGCTGATCTTGGAGTCGTGCTCGCTGATCTGGTGGGCGCCCACGAGGTTTCGCAGCAGCGAGCGCATCGTCGCGGCGCCCGCCTCGCCGATGACGCGGATGCGCCGCGGGGGCGGAGGGCGGTATCCGGCGCGCGCCTGCCCGAGCACGAGGTCCTTGGCGTCGGCGATGACGGTCTCGCGCGCCATGGACACGGTGTCGCTGGGGCGCAGGTACCCGAGGTCGCGCCCCTCCTCGGCGCTCAGCGACACACGCGCGCGCGCGAGCATCTCGAACGGGACGCGCACGAGCGAGAGCAGGTCGAAGTTGGGATCGTCAGTGGCCTTGGCGGCGGCGCGGGCCGCCAGCTCCATGCAGCCGCCGCCCGCGGGGATGAGGCCCACGCCGACCTCGACGCAGCCCACGTAGAGCTCGGCCGCGGCGCGCGCCGTCTGGCACCCGAGGATGACCTCGGCGCCGCCGCCGAGCGCGAGCCCGAACGGCGCCGCGACGACGGGGACGCGCGCGTAGCGCGTGCGCTGGCAGGCGTTCTGGAAGTCGACGACCATCTCGTCGATGCCCTTCGTGTTGCCCTGGCCGAGCGCGATCATGAGCCCGAACAGGTTGGCGCCCGCGCAGAAGGCGTCGGGCGCGTCGTTGCCGATCACGAGGCCCACGCCCTCGCGCTCGGCCCGGTCGACGGCCTTCATCGTCATCGCGACGACGTCCTGGTCGATGGCGTTCATCTTGGCGTGGAACTCGAGGCAGAAGACGCCGTCGCCGAGGTCGAGGAGCGACGCGCTGCCGTTGCGCTCGACCTCGCCGCCCGCGGCGCGCACGGCGTCGAGCGAGAGGTGGCGCGGGTCGCCGGGGACGTCCTTGAAGCCGCCGCGCGGACCGAGCTGGAGCACCTTCCCCGGCTTGTCCGACTTGTAGAAGCGCATGCCTTCGCCTTGCGCGGCGATCTGCTCCTTGACCCAGCCGGGGACGGTGAGGCCAGCCCCCTCCATCTTGGCCGCCGTGGCCTTCACGCCGAGCGCGTCCCAGATCTCGAACGGCCCGCGCTCCCAGCCGAAGCCCCAGCGCAGCGCCCGATCGATGTCGACGATGTCGTCGGCGATCTCGCCGAGACGGTTAGCCGAGTAGATCAGCGTCTCGTACGTCACGGTGCGCGCGAGGGCGGCCGCGCGATCGTCGCCCGCGAGCACGCGGCGCAGCTTCTCGTCGACGCTCTCGGCGCCGCGCGCCGCGCCGATCGACGCGAAGCGGGGCTTGGTCTGCGGCACGTATTCCATCGTCTTGAGGTCGAGCTGGAGGATCGTGTCGCCCACCTTCTTGTAGAAGCCCTGCCGCGTCTTGCTCCCGAGCCACTTCTTGTCAACAAGATCCTTCAGTACAGGTGGCGGCTCGAAGACCGAGCGCCGCTCGTCGGCCGTGAGCGCGTCGTGGCAGTTCTTCGTGACGTGCATGAGCGTGTCGAGGCCCACGACGTCGGCCGTCCGGAAGACGCCGCTCTTGGGCTTGCCCGTCGCGGGGCCGAACACGATGTCGACCTCCTCGACGGTGTAGCCCTGCTCGACGGCCACGGCGAGCGTGCGCATCATGGCGAACGTGCCGACGCGGTTCGCGATGAAGTTCGGCGTGTCCTTGGCGCGCACGAGGCCCTTCCCGAGCAGGTGCCCGCACAGCGCCTCGGCGCGCGCGACAGTCTCGGCGGCCGCGTCGGGCCCCGCGACGATCTCGACCAGATTGAGGTAGCGGGGAGGGTTGAAGAAGTGCGTGATGCAGAAGCGCTTCTTGAACGCCTCGCTGCGTCCCTGCATGAGCTCGGCGATGCGCAGGCCCGAGGTGTTCGAGGCCACGATGGCGCGCCCTCCGAGCTCGTCGATGCGCGCGTAGAGCTTCTGCTTGATGGCGAGGTTCTCGACGATGGCCTCGATGACGAAGTCGCTGTTCGCGACCGCGTCGGCGAGGTCGTCCTCGAGGTTCCCCGTCGAGATCAGTGTCTCGAAGCGCGGCGAGAAGAAGGCGGCCGGCTTGGCCTTGCGCGCGGCCTCGAGGCCCGCCTCGGCGATCTTGTTGCGCGCCTTGTGGTCGCCGGCGGCCGCGTCCTTGGGCGGGATGTCGAGCAGCTGCACGCGCAAGCCCGCGTTCGCGAGGTGCGCGGCGATGGCCGCCCCCATGACACCCGCCCCCAGGACCGTCACTTCGTTGATCGGCTCGGTCGTGCTCATGCCGCCACGATACCCGAGTTTTTCGCGCCGCGCCTCACTCTCGCGCGGCGCGGCCGGGACCATTCGGCGCGGCGCTACGGCGCGAGGAACGCGTCGGTCGTGAGGACGGAGACGATGAGCTCCTTGAGGTTGAAGCCCGTCGCCTTGAACACGGCATACGCGTCGCTGAGGTCGAGGTTGGCATCGAGGGCGTCGACGTTGGCCTTCCCGAGCACGAACGCCTCCCACTGCCGGACCATGCAGTTCTGCGCCGTTGGAGCCTGCGCGACGACGGTGGCGAGCTCGATGGGTCCGTTGACGGTCACGGCCGGGTCGACGACGTTGATGAGCCGGAGGCCGGAGACGTCGACCTGCCCCCCGTTGTCGGTCGTGCGCCAGTGGCCGATAGCGTCGAAGTTCTCGAAAGCCAGTCCGGGCGGATCGATGAGGCTGTGACAGCTGATGCATGCTGGGTTGGTCGCGAGAAGCGCCGCGAGCTCCTGGCGCGCGGTGACACCAGCCCCGATCGGCGGCGGCACGGGCCGAACCGCGCCCGACGGAGGCGGCGGGATCGGCATGCAGAAGAATTTCTCGTCGACGTAGGTGCCCCGCGATGACGGATTGGTGCTCGTGAGCCCAGAGCGGAGCGCCAGGATTGCCGGCTGCGTGAGGAGCCCTGCGCGTTGCTGGGGATCCAGGTCGACCTGTCCGAGGGCATCTCCCTGGACGTTCGCGACGCCGTAGAGGTCGGCGAGCCGCGCGTTGATGAAGCTCATAGGTGCCGTCATCAGCATGCCGTACGTGCCGTTGAGGTCGAGCGTGACCTTGACGCCGAACGTTTCACTCTCGTTGGCCATGTCCGCCTGGAGCGCCGGCGTGAAGGTGGGGTAGAGTTGCGCGTCCTTCATGAGCGTCGCCACAGTGCGGAGCTCGAGCCACCAGCGATAGAAGGCCCCCACGCCGTTGGCGGCGCGCGGATCGGCGAGCACCTGACGAATCGCGTCGTAGAGATCGCTCGTCGACGTGAAGTGCCCCTGCGCCGCCTGCTGCGTCAAATCGGCGTCGGGCTTGTCGTTCCAGATGACGGCGGTGATGCGGGTGATGGCTTCCTGGCCAGAGATACCGAGGGGCTTCACGACGCGCGTCACGGTGCCCGTGCCTCCGCCCGAGCCGGTGCTCGGGACGGACGCTCCGGCAGTGCCCGTGGACGTGCCGCCGGCCGCGCCCGTGACCGAGCCGTCAGGGGTGTCCCCGACGAGCACGTGGTTGTCGCAGGCGCTCCCGGCGACCGCGAGAGCGGCGAGGAGGGCGTAAGAGGTCGGCTGGATTTTCATGGAGGTGATCTCCCGCCTGGTTCGCGTCCCAGTGTGTGAGGAGCAGCCCGCCGACCTTACAAACTGTTTTCGTCGAGGACGCGCCGCGCCTCGGCGGCGAAGCGGCCGTCGGGGAAGCGCCGCAGGTATTCGCGCAGGTCGCGCGTGGCCGCCGCCGCGTCGCCGAGCCGCGCGAGGCAGGTCGCCCGGCCGTGGAGCGCGCGCTCGGCCAGAGTGGCCGCCGACGCCTCCGAGAGGACGCGATCGAAGTCCGCGACGGCGTCGGCGCAGCTCGTGGGTGCCGCGAGCTCGCCGCGGATGACCCGGAGCTCCTGATCGCGCCGACGTGGTTGCAGCGTGAGCCGGCGCAGCACGGCGAGCGCGTCGTCGTCGCGGCCCAGGACCAGGAGCGCGTCGACCCGCGCTCCGTCCGCCTCGCGGCGCAGCGTTCCGCGCGGGAAGCGCGCGTCGTAGGCATCGAGCGCCGCGAGCGCGCCGCGGGCGTCTTGCCGCTGGCGCAGCCGCGTGAGCGCCTCCGCGAGGAGAGGCGCCTCGACAGCGAGGGCGCTCGGCGCGAGCGGCTCCCGCGGCGCGAGGGCAGGCGCCGGCACCGCGGGTGGCACGAGCCGAGGCGGCGCGACCTCCTGCGCGGCGCGCGCGACGGGCTCGCTCGCGGTCGGCGCTGCCGCGCCGATGGACGCTCGTCTGCGCGGCGTCACGTCGGCGATGGGCAAATCGAGAGCGCGCGGGGCGGCCGGCGCCGCAAGCGCCACGGCGCTCGGCGCCAAGGGCGCTGGAAGAGCGGTTGCATCGGCGTTGGCGAGCGCATCCTCGGCGCGCGGCTCGTCCGCGAGCCCGACGCGCGTCGGGTGAGCCCTCGGCTTGTATTTTCTGGCCGGGGGCCCGACCGGAGTGACGGCCCGCGACGCCGCCGGCCACCACATGCGCGCCGTGACGCCCGCCACGACGCCGGCGCTCGCGAGGAGCACGATAGCCGCCACGCTCCAGCGCAGGTCCAAGATCGGTCGCCATCTTCGCTCGGTCCCGCGCCCCGCGTCGCGCAGGCGTGACCAGACGCGTGCGCGCGCCGCCGGTCCGAGCCCCTCGGGCGGCGCGCCCGCGCGCATGAGGGCGCCCAGCCGGTCCTCCGCCTCGTCGCCGCCCGCTGGCCGCGCCGCGAGCCGCTCGGGGCCCTCCGCGCGCGCGTGCTCTGCCGTCCCGGATCTCGTCATGGCTTTCCCTTCCCCTCCCAGCGCAGGAATCGTTTCATGAGCTTCTGCCGCGCGCGGTGCAGACGAATCCACACGTTGGCGAGTGACGTGTGCGTGAGCGCCGCGATCTGCTCGCCGCTGCGGCCTTCGAGCTCGAACAAGACGATCACCGTGCGGTACTTCTCGCCGATGCCGTCGAGCAATTGATACAGCGCCGCCGTCGCCTCCCGGCGCTCGAGGAGCGCGAGCGCGTCGGGCTCGTCGCCCGCGAGCTGGGCGAGCTCGTCGAAGGCGAAGGACGGCCGCTCGCCGAGCGCGGGCCCGGCTGGGCGCAGCCGGAGCCAGCGCCAGCGTCGGCGGCGCTCCCGGACGGCCCGGAACGTGATCTCGTAGAGCCAGGTCGTGATCTTGGCCTCGCCGCGCCACTCGGGAAGCCGGCGCTGCACGACGAGGAACACCTCCTGCACGATGTCCTCGACGTCGAAGTCGGGGCCGCCAAGGCGTCGCGCCCAGGTGGCGACGGCGTCGGCGTGCTTCTTGTACAGGGTTTCGAGGTCGGGGCGTGACGGCTCTTCTGCATTGGCCATGGAAGGCCCCGCGGCGTCGTTGGGGAGACGACGGCGGGCGAGCGCGTGGGACTGCGAGCGCGAAGGTGACATTTGCCGCTGCTCTGTTCGTGGCCCGGGACGCTCGCATCTTACAATTTTCCCGGAATTTTCCGGAGGCGCGGGCCGGCCCCCTCAGGGGCCCGGGTTGAGGCTGAGCCCGAGCGCCAGCGAGAGCTCGAGACGCGGGAGGTCGACGGAGGGCGTGCCGGGCGTCGCGAAGGCGGTTTGTTGACGCAACCAGCCACCAGCGTCGAGCTCGACCCACGGCTCGACGGTGCGCCCCCGCCAGAAGAGCCGCGTCCCGCCGCCGAGTCCTGCGTCGAAGGACGTGTCGGTGAAGTCGTGCGTGAAGCCCGCGCCGGTCGTCAGGAGCCCCGCGACGAGCGCTTCGGCGTACAGGTCGAGGGCCCAAGGGGTCGTCGCCGACGGCAGTCTCAGCGTGGGGCCGAGCGCGGCGGCGATGCGTCGCCACTGGACGCGACCCGGCCCGAGCGGGAGCTCGCGCGCGGCATCCGCGGCGAGCGCGAGGCGCGCGCCCACACCGCGGGACGACGGCAGCCAGCTCGCGACGACGAGCGCGCCGATGGCAGGGCCCGCGCCGCTCGCTGACGGCGCGAGCGACCCCGTTAACGCGGCGCCGACGTCGAGCGCGGACGGCGCCGGCGCCGGCGGCCTGGGCGCCACCGCGACCGGCGGTGCCTGCCGGGGTGGCGGCGCGGGGAGGGGCGCCGGGCGGAACTCGGGGTGGACGTCACTCTCCCAGGTGGCGATGATCACAGCGGCCGCGGACGCGAGGTCCGCACAGGGGAAGGCCCGATCGAGGACGCGCTCCGCGACGGGTGTCCCGTCGGGCAGCGCCAGCGTGACGATCCAGGCGTCGCCCCGATCGGAGATGCGCGCCAGGTCGGGCGCGTCCTTCTTCTCGTGGACAGGAAGGAGCGCCGTCACGCGCTCGGCGACGTCCGTCGCCGTCGGGCAAGTGGCCTCGCTCTCGATGACCACGACGGGTTGAAGGGCGAGCCAGAGGCACGCGGGAAGGAGGGCCATCATGTGTCACGGGGCCTGAGGATCGGCATCAAGTTCGCTCACGCGCGCCGCGGAGGCAAATATGGGCGCGGCTCGCCGTCGCCGCGCGTCCACGATCGACGGCGCTCGGCTGTTGATTAGAGCAGAGGGATTCTGCATCCTGGAGCCCCGCCGCATGACCGTCGCTTCGAACAGGGCTCGACGTGGGGCGCCATCGGCGCTCGTCCGGCTCGGCGTCGTCGCTGTCGTCGTCGGCATCATCGGTTCGGCGGCGACCCTCGGGGGCGCCGCGGCCCGGGCCGAGGAGGCCGCGCCCGACAAGGATCTGAAGCTCGCCAAGGAATCGTTCGAGGCGGCGCAGACCGCCTTTGTGCGTGAGGAGTACGAGGAGGCCGCCGACAAGTTCCTGAACGCCTTCGAGCACAAACCGTTCCCCGCGTTCCTGTTCAACGCCGCGGTGGCGTTCGAGAAGGCCAAGCGCCTCGACCAGGCCAAGGAGTACTTCGAGCGTTACCTGGCGATCGATCCGGGCGCCAACGACGCGGCCCAGGTGAAGGCGCGCATCGACGCCCTCACGAAGGTCTTGTCGCCGCCGGTCGCCCCGCCGCCGCCGCCGAGCGCGCCGCCGGTCGCCGGCGCGCCGCCGCCCGCGGCCGGCGCGGCTCCGGGGACGCCGCCCGCGCCTGGCGCGCCGTCGGCGTCCGGCGCGCCACCTCCCGCTGGCGCGGTTCCACCCGCCGGCGCGCCCGCGTCACCGGTCGCGCCGCCCGCGGTCGAGCCGCCCGCGTTGCCCGTCTTCCTCACGAAGGGGCTCGTCGTCATCGACTCGAAGCCGCAGGGCGCGACGATCTACCTCAACGACAAGAA
>DASZFV010000251.1:0-5368 GCA_035939455.1 Polyangia bacterium | reverse complement strand
GCCTGGCGGTTTCTCGCCCGTCTTCATGAGGTCCTTGCCGAGCGCCTTCGGCTTCGTGAAGTCGAAGGGCGTCCCCGCGACGGCCAGGACCTTTCCGTCGGGCGGCATGCCGGGCGTGTACTTGTCGGCGTAGAGCGTGAGGACCTCGTCCTTGATGTCGCCCGGCTCGGCGGACAGGTTCCAGTAGGTGTGGTGCGCCATGTTGACGGGCGTCGGCTTGTCAGTCGTCGCCTCCATCTCGATGCGCAGCTCGTCGTCCTTGCTGAGCGTGTACGTCGTCGTGACGTGCACCGTGCCCGGATAGCCCTCGTCCCCGTCCTTCGACACGAGCGTGAGCTTGAGCGAAGGGCCGTCGGGCGTCTCACTGGCGGAACCGTCCCACACGAGCTTGTTCCACCCCTTGACCCCGCCGTGCAGGTGGTTCGTCCCGTTGTTGGCGGCCAGCTTGTAGGTCTTGCCGTCGAGCTCGAACTTGGCGTTCGCGATGCGGTTCGCGACGCGGCCGATCGTCGCGCCCAAGTACGAAGGATTTGTCTCGTACTGCGCGAGGGTGTCCCAGCCGAGCACGATGTCGCCCGACTTGCCCTTGCGATCGGGCACGTCGAGCTCGGTGATGGTCGCGCCGAGGTTCGTGATCTTCGCGATGAGGCCGTGCTTGTTGATGAGAGTGTAGACGTCGACCTCCTTGCCGTCGGCGTCGCCCCACTTCATCTTCTCGATGGCCTTGGACTGCCCCACCGAGGCGTCGGGCTTGTTCTTGGCGCTCTTGCTCTTCGCGGCGGCGGTGCCGGCCACGAGCGGAAGGGCGAGCGCCGCGATGACCGCGGACCTGCTCGCCGAACGAAACCAGCCGCGAGTGAGGCTCTCCCCGGACGTAAGGGCGCGCATCGGGATCTCCTGAGGCAAGGGGCAGGGAACGACGAAGGAGCGGCTAATGTGCAACTTCGAGGGGGCCGCGTCCAGTGCTCCCGACCGGCCGAAGAGCTACATCTTGTCGACGTACCGCCGGGCCACGTCGGCGACGGCCGAATCGGGCGGCCCGAGATCGATGATGGCGAATTTGAGCAAGCTCGCGGCGCCGTCGGCGTCGCCCGAGAGGTAGTGGACGTAGCCGAGCCAGACCACGGCGAGCGCATAGCGCGGCGAGAACGCGAGGGCGCGCTCGAGAGCGGCGCGCGCTGCGGGCAGGTGGCTCAGCAGGGCGTGGCCGGCGCCGAGGCGTGTATAGATCATCGCAGCGCGCGCTTCGTCCGCACGATCGGCGCAGAGCCGCAGCGCGAGCTCCTGGTGCGCCACGGCGTCGCGCAGAAGAGAGACCGAGCTCGCGGCGATGCCCCGATCGAGCAGCGTCCCGCCCACGGCGCTCTGCGCGCCGCAGGAGCGCGGGTTGACGGCCACCGTGTCCTTCCACAGCGTGGGGTTGTCCCGCCAGGCGCCATGGCGCGCGTTCATGACGGCGACGAAGGCCGCGAGCACGACGAAACCCGCCGCGCGGAGCGCGCGCCACGCGCCGGCGGAGAGCCGCTCGGACAGCGCGGCCGCCGCGGCGCCGGCCGCGAGGCCGATGCCGACGAGCGGCAGCGTGAGGAACCGCTCGGCGGCGGGGATGGGCACGGGGATGAAGTTCGAGACCGGCCCGAGCGCGAGCGCGAACCAGGTCAGGCCGAAGGCGACGACGCGCTCACCGCACCGCGCGGCCCAAACGATCGCGACGAGGTAGGCCAGCACGACGAGCGTCGCAGGAACGAGCGCCGCGGCCGACACGCGGCCGAAAGCGAAGTAGCCCGTGTAGTCCGCGCAGAGGGGCCAGGGCCAGATCAACAGGCGCAGGTAGTGCGCCCAGACGACGGGCATGCCCCTCAGGGTCCCCATCAGCGTCCCGCCCGGGTAGCGGGCGTACTGCCCGACGGTCTTCATGGGACCGAAGCGGACCGCCAGGTAAGCGGCGAGCACGAGCGCCAAGGGCACGAACTCGCGGGCCACGGCGCGCGCAGGGCGGCGCTCTGCCGCCGGGCCGGCCGCGCGGATGAGCGCGAGGAGGACGGGCGCGACGACGGCCGACTCCTTAGAGAGCAGCCCGAGCGCAAACGCCGCGGGCGCGAGCCGACGGCGGCCCGAGAGCGAGAGCAGGAGCGTCGCGAGCGTCCAGAACGTCACGAGCGAATCCTCGCGGAATGACGCATTGTCCACGGTCTCCGTCGTCACCGGGTGAAGCGCGAAGACGAGACCCGCGACGAGCGCGAACCGGCGGTGCCGCTCGGGCAGGAGGCGCCGCGCCAGGGCCATGACGAGGCAGGCGCCGCCGACGTGCCAGAGGATGCTCTGCGCCCGGAAGACAGCCGGCGTGAAGGCCACGAGCGCGTCAATCATGTACGTCAGCGTGCAGAAGGGCCGCCACGTCCCCTCGAGGCTCGCCCCAAAGTAATCGTGCGTGAGGAGCACGCCGAAGTCGCTCGACTTGAGGAAGTTCTGCGCCTCGACGATGACGAGCCCCTCGTCGTAGGTGAAGCCGTTGGCGAAAGCGCGCGCGAAGGCCACGAAGACGACGGCCGCGACGAGCGCCGCGGCGCCGCGCGGCTGCGCCCACCATGGCCCCGCCGGCGCGCTCGCGAGGGCCGCCGCGGCGGACACGGACGAGCCAGGACCCTGTCCCCTCCCTCGCCGGTCTTCGATGCCCACGCCTCAATGTATATCGACGCGGCGGGGCCTCCAACGAAGACGCGCGCGCGCGCCTTCAGTTAAACTGCCGGCATGTGCGAGCTCATGGGGATGGAGTGCAATGTCCCCACCGACATCGTCTTCTCGTTCACGGGCTTCGCCTTGCGGGGAGGGAAAACCGGGCCGCACGCCGACGGCTGGGGCCTCGCGCTCTATGACGGCAAGTACGCGCGCAGCTTCCTCGAGCCCGCGCCCGCCTGCGCGAGCCCCATGGCGGCGTTCATCCGCGAAAACCCCATCAAGACGCTGCTCGCGGTCGCACACGTGCGCAAGAAAACGCGCGGACGCGCCTCGCTCGAGAACACGCATCCCTTCAAGCGCACCTTGTGGGGCCGCCACTGGGTCTTCGCCCACAACGGCACCCTGCCGCGCGTGCGACGCCACAAGCTGACTTCCGAGCTGCCCGTGGGCGAAACGGACAGCGAGCACGCGTTCTGCTGGATCCTCGAGCAGCTCCGTGCGGCCTTCCCGGGCGGCTACCCGCGCGAGGCGCACCGCCTTTGGACAACGATTGCCGAGCTCGGCGGCGTCCTCGGCGCCGAAGGCAAGCTCAATTTCTTGCTCGCCGACGGTCGCCACCTCTACGCCCGCTGCGGGACGCAGCTCTGCTACATCGCGCGCCGCGCGCCGTTCGGCCGCGCGACGCTGCGCGACGCCGAGCTCCAGATCGATTTCTCCGCCTTCACGACGGCGCGCGATCGCGTGGCCGTCGTCGCGACGATGCCCCTCACGCGCGACGAGGCCTGGCACGAGGGTCGGCCGGGAACGATGTGGGTCTTCCGCGGCGGCCAACTGCGGGCGACGCTGCCCAGCCTCGCTCAGGAGGCGGCGCCCGCCGGCAAGGCCCCCCGCAAGCGCGTCGTCAAGCCGGCCCTCGCTCACCGCGCAGCCTGAAGACACGCGCTGCCTGAAGACTTCCGGCGGGGCCGGCATTCGGATAAGCTGCTCTCGAGTCACTTCCTTATCCCCAGAGGGATCTCGATGCCTAAGCTGCTTCGTCCATCCGTTCGGCTCCTCGGCGCGCTCGGCCTGGCCACCTCGCTCGCGTCGGCGCTGCTCGCCCCGCCCGCCCTCGCCGACGACGCGAGCGATGCCAAGATGCACTATCAGAAAGCCACGGCGCATTACGCTGTGGGCGAGTACCACGAGGCCGCGGCCGAGTACGAGTCCGCCTACAAGGCCAAGCAGGATCCGGCGCTTCTGTACAACGCCGCGCAGTCGCACCGCCTGGCGAACGACAACCAGAAGGCGCTGCTGCTCTACAAGAACATCGTCAAGCTCCACCCGACGTCCAAGTACGCCGCCGAGTCGAAGGACCGCATCGAGAAGCTCGAGCAGGCCATCGCGACGACGCAGAGCCCGCCCAACCAGCCCGCGCCCGTGATGCTGGGCGCGTCTCCCGCGGCGCCGACGAGCGCGCCCGTGCAACCGCTGCTGCAGCCCGCGCCCGCCGCCACGCCCGCGCCCGCCGCCACGCCCGTCCCCACGGCGTCGCCCGGCACGCCGGCCACGACGCTCACGACGACCGCCCCACCATCGGCAGCCGCCGAGACGCCCATCTACGAGAAGTGGTGGTTCTGGGCCGGCGCCGGCGTCGTCGTCGTGGGCGCGGTGGTCGCCATCGCCGCGCTCTCGGGCTCGACGACGCCATGGAACAACGTCTCGAACGTCAACGGGAGCGTGCGCTGATGTCGCGTCTTCGGTTCGGGTTGGCCTTTGTCCTCGTCGCGAGCGCGGCGGCAGGCGGGGCCTGCAGCAAGACCGGCGCGCCGCCCGGCGGCTTCGGCGTCAACGTCACCGTCGACGCCACGATGGTCCCCTCTGCCCAGCGCGCGACGATCACGACCGACACGCTGACCGTCGTGAGCGACGCCGCCGGATCGACGCCCGTGGTTCGCACGCTCGACGACCTGCCCAAGGCCATCGCGGGCGGCACGGTGCGCTTCCACTACACGCCCGGCACCGGGGTGAGCGCCGGCGACAAGCTGAGCTTCGAGCTCGACGTCATGAACGGCAGCACCCTCGTCGCCTCCGGCTCGGCCGGCCCCGTCACGCTCGAGATGGGTGCGGTGTCGCTCACGATCACGCTCGCGAGCGGGGGCAACGACGGCGGCACCGGCAGGGGCAACGGCACCGCCTGCGTCACGGACGATGAGTGCGGCAGCGGCCACTGCGCCGACGGCGTCTGCTGCAATGAGAAGTGCGACGACGTCTGCGTGTCCTGCAAGCTGCCGACGTCCAAAGGGACCTGTACACCCTACGCCGCCGGCATGGACCCGGAGACGGAGTGCGCCGCGAAGGTGGTGGCGCCGACACAGGATACTGAGGCTGGTGCTGCCTCCGCCGGGGATGGCGGTGACGCGGACGCAGGAACCGACGCCGGCCCTTCCGATGACACATCGACCGATGGTGGGGAGAGCGACGCCTACGTTATCAACACACCCGATGGCGGAATAAAGACGATGCCGAACGCCTGTGCGGGAACATGCAGCGGCGCTCGCTCGTGCAAGTTCCCGGACAAGACGATGGGATGCGGTACCGCATACTGCAACTCGCGCAGAGATGTCATCTCGTTCGTTTGCGATGGAAATGGCGGTTGCGCGCCCGCCGTTTCGATGTGCTCCGACTACGCCTGCGACGATATGAGTGG
>DASZFV010000250.1:0-4325 GCA_035939455.1 Polyangia bacterium | reverse complement strand
GCGCGGCGGCGTCAGATCGGGCCTGGCCGCGCCGCGCGCCCCTTCGTCCTTCGCCAGACGCTTCGCCGCGCGACAACCTAAACCTGATGCCAGCGCGCACAGCCAAATCGCCACCGCGAGGCCCGCGCGTCGTCGCGGGAGGCGCCACGAGGCTTGCCCGCTAAAAACCCCCGTGTTATTCAGGGCGAACCGCATCGAGCGGGAGAAGAGGTCTGCCATGAAACGAGTCCGGACCGTATACCACCACATGGTGCCCTTGGCCTTGGCGCTCCTGATGCCGCTCGCCGCGGGCCCGGCCCGCGGCCAGGGGACCGAGCTGCCGCCCATCAAGGTCGATCTCCCGCCCCAGCCCAACTTCAACATCCAGACGGCGCCCGAAAAGTATCCCACGGGTGAGATGTCCATCTACGGCCTGCGCAAACACATGAGCCAGTACCTGGACAAGGACGTGCAGGTCAAGGCGTACCTCCTGGAGATCTACGAGTGCCCCGCCGAGCAGCGCAAGTGCAACGACGACCTCGCCGCCAAGGCCAAGAAGGAGAAGAAGAAGGAGATGAAGGAGCTCAAGGGCGGCGCGCCGCCTAAGGGTCCGGCCGCCGCGGCTCCGGCGATGACGGGCGGCTGCCGCCCCTGCGACCAGCCCCACTTCTTCCTCGGCGACACGGCGACCACGAAGCTCGACCACGGCCTGCTCGTGGCCGACTATCCGCTCAAGGACTGGAACACGGGCAAGGCGAAGCCGCTCGTCGCGAAGGCCGGCGACCAGTACGTCGTCACGGGTACGTTCGCGATCAACTCGATAGGCGGCTTCGCGGCGTCCGACGGCCTCATCATCCACAAGAAGTTCCAGGACGCCTCGGGCAAGATCATCGCCGAGGGCAACGCCGTCCTTCCGCCCGACGCGCAGGACATCAAGCTCGAAGGCCGCCCGGCCGAAAAGGTCGGCGGCGCGCGCATCGACGCCGAAAAAGCCGACGGCAAAGGCAAGAAGCTCTAGCCAGGCGCGGAAGGGGCTGCGCCGGCGCAGCCCCGTCAGCAAAACGTGCACGAAGCGTGCGCGAGCGAGGGTTCACTCGAGCCCGCGGTCGCGGAGCGAGCCGTCGTCTTCGCCGCGGAGGTGGCCGACCTCGTGCAGGAGCGTGCGCGTGATGGCCTGGTCGAGCTCCTTGTCGTCGTGGACCGTGCGCAGGATGTTGCGGCGGTAGAGGATGATCGTGCGATCGGGCGCGTCAGTGGGCACGCAGCGCGGCGGCGGGGGCGCGCCTTCGTCTTCGGCGCGGCCCTTCTTGCTGGGTCGGCCGGACTGCGTCGGCAGCGGCTCGCGCGCGTTCCAGTCGAGGGGCAGCCCCCGGAAGAGGCCGAGGATCGTTGGCGACAGCGGCGGCTTCTCCGCCGTGAGGTCCTCCTGCGACGGGACGTCCGCCGCTTCGACGGGGATGCCGGTCAGGTCGCGCCGAATGTCGGGGTCGAGCGCCGCCACAGCGCGGCTCACTCGGGCCGCGAAATCGGGCTGCGAGACGCCCGGCGCCGGCGGGAACGACTTCGGATCCTCGGCCGTCGCCGCCGCCAGGTGTCGCGCGGCCGCAGCCTCGTTCCCCTGCCGCTCCTCGATGAGGCCGAGATGATAGAGCGCGTGGGCGTGATCCGAGTCGTCGGCGAGGACCTTCTCGAACATGCGGTGCGCCTCGTCGAAACGACAGAGCTCGAAGAGAGCGACGCCGCGCTCGTATTGGGCGGACGCGACGTCGGGCTCGGCGGCGAGCGAGGCGTCAAGCCGCCGCAGCGCCTCAGCGGCCCGGCCGAGGTCGATGAGCGCCTGACCCTCGAGCAGCGCGAGCCGCGCGCGGCGCGCGGCGTCCCGCGCCGGCGCGTGGCGCAGGCCCCGGCGCGCGTACTCGAGGCCGAGGAGCGATCGGTCGGCGGACGGCGGGAGCTGGTTGATGTAGAGGTCGGCGGCCGCCTCGAGCGTCTCCGGATCCTCGGGCGCGAGCGCGAGCGCGAGCGCGAACGCGTCGCGCGCCTCGTCGAGGCGTTCGAGATGGAGCAGCGCCACGGCTCGGTTGTGGTGCGCCTCGACCGAGCGCGGCGCCTGGCGTGCGGCCTCCTCGGCGCACACGAGCGCGCCCGGGTAGTCGCCCGCGTCGAAGAGGTCGGCGGCGCGATCGAGGAGGTCGGCGACGGCGGCGTCGTCCCAGGCCGGCCGCTGGGGGAAACAGCGGCGCAACGGCCGCGGAGGCGGCTCGGGCACGACGTCCTTGGCCGCGCTCGAGAGGCCCTCGCGCGCAGGCGCCGTCGCCGCGTCGGCGCGAGCTTCGAAGGTGGGCGCGCCCTTCGCGGGGGACGTCACGTGCTGCTGGCAGCCGGCCGCCGCGAGCAACAGGCCCGCAGCGGCCATCCGAGCAAAGTCGACGACGGCCGCGCGATTCATCAAGTGAGAGATGATGATAACCGAATCGCCTGCGGCCGTCAGTGCGCGCTGCTCCAGGTGAGGCCCCAGCCGACATCGACTGTCAAAGGCACGCGCAGCGTGTAGACCGACTCCATCTCGTGCCTGACCCAGGCACCGAAGGCCGGGACGGCCGCTTCGGGCACCTCGAAGACGAGCTCATCGTGGACCGTCAGCAGGAGCTCGGCGCCCACCGCGCCGGAGGCGCCGGCTTCGATACCGGCGTCGACGCGCAGCATGGCGAGCTTGAGCAGGTCCGCCGCCGTCCCCTGCACGGGCGTGTTGCGTGCGATGCGCTCGGCGTAGGCCCGGTCCTGCGCGCGCGTCGAACGGATATCGGGCAACGGGCGCCGGCGGCCGAGCAGCGTCGCCGACTCGCCCGTGGCGCGGGCGGTCACGATGGCGGTCTCCATGTAGGCGCGCACGCCCGCGTACCGGTTGAAGTAGCTCGCGATGTATTCGCGCGCCTGCGCGCGCGGGATGCGCAGCACCTGGCTGAGGCCGAACTCGCCCTGGCCGAAGACGAGGCCGAAGTTGATGGCCTTCGCGATGCGGCGGTGCTCGGCCGTCACCGCCGCCGGGGCCACTCCGAAGACCTCGGCCGCCGTGCGTTGGTGGATGTCCTGACCCGATCGGAAGGCGTCGAGGAACGCCGGGTCCTCCGACAGATGCGCGAGGATACGCAGCTCGATCTGCGAGTAGTCGGCCGAGACGATCAAGTAGCCGGGCCGCGCGACGAAGGCCTCGCGGATGCGCCGGCCGATCTCCGTGCGGATGGGAATGTTCTGGAGGTTGGGCTCGCTCGACGACAGGCGGCCCGTGGCGGCCACGGCCTGGTTGAAGGACGTGTGCAGCCGGCCCGTGCGCGGGTTCACGAGCGCGGGCAGCGCGTCGATGTAAGTGCCTTTGAGCTTCGAGAGCCCGCGGTACTCGACGATCTTGGCGGGAACAGCGTGGAGCGCCGCGAGCTCCTCGAGCGTGTCGGCGTCGGTGGAGGCGCCGGTCTTGGTTTTGCGGATCACCGGGAGGCTGAGCTTGCCGAAGAGCACGTCGGCGAGCTGCTTGTTCGAGTTGATGTTGAAGGGTCCGCCCGCAAGGGTGTGAATCTCCTTCTCGAGCGCCGCGACCGAAACGCCGACCTCCGCACCGATGACGCGCAGCTTGTCGGTATCGAGGCGGACGCCGCGGCACTCGATGCGCGCGAGCACGCCCGCGAGCGGCAGCTCGAGCTCTCGGTAGAGGCCGTCGAGCTTCTGGTCCGCGAGCCGTTCGCTCTGGAGCGGGGCCAGCCTCAGCACGGCGGCGGCCTCGGCGGCGAGGCGCCGGCCGACCTCCTCGGCGGGGATGTCGACGCCCGTTCGCGCCGTGCGGCCCGTGCCCATCCACACCGGGCGCGCCGCCACCTCGACCGGGCCCGTCCGTTCGGTCATGGCGACGATGTCGAGGTCGTGCCGCGCGCGCGATGCGTCGAGCAGGTACGACGCGATCATGGCGTCGGTGACGACGCCGCGCAGGAGATGGCCGCGCTGGCGCAAGAGGACGTCGAGCGTCTTGGCGTCGTGGGCGTGCTTCGCGATCGTCGGGGATGCCAGGAGCGGACCCAGCGCCGCGAGCACCTCGGCCTCGGGCAGGCAGGCGGGCGCGCCGAGGTAACGGTGGCAGATGGGGACGTAGACACGCTCGGGCGGCGCGTCCGCGCCGCGCGGGATGGCAAAGCCGAGGCCCACGAGATCCGAGCGCACGGCCGACGGGCCGTCGTACAGCGCGGCGACGGCGACGGCGCCCGCCGCCTCGATGGCGCGCGCCACGTCGACGAGGCCGGCGCGTTCGAGGACGACGCGCGCATCGGGAGGCGGGGCCACGGGCGCGAGGGCCTCGG
>DASZFV010000249.1:0-6284 GCA_035939455.1 Polyangia bacterium | reverse complement strand
GCCCTTGTGGACGAGCAACGTGAGGTCGCCGCCATCGTCGAGGATGAGGTTCGGGCCCTTGCCGCCCTTGAAGGCGACGAGCTGCTCCTCGATGTTGGCCCAGTACTCTGGCAGCGTCTCGCCCTTCCACGCGAAGACGGGCACGCCGATCTTCGCGATGGCGGCGGCGGCCTCGTCCTGCGTCGAGTAGATGTTGCACGACGTCCACGTCACCTCGGCGCCGAGCGCCACGAGCGTCTCGATGAGGACGGCGGTCTCGATCGTCATGTGCAGGCAGCCCGCGATGCGGGCGCCCTTGAGCGGCTGCTTCGCGCCGAACTCTTCGCGCAGCGCCATGAGGCCGGGCATCTCCTTCTCGGCCATGCGGATCTTCTTGCGGCCCAGCTCGGCGAGCGAGAGGTCCTTCACCTTGAATGCGGGGAACTCGGTGCGGCTTTCCATGTCGGTCTCCTTGTCCGTTTTCTCTTCTACTTGGTCAGTCAGTTCAAGCTTCGGCCCGGCGCCCGCCCGACGGCGAGCTGCAGGGGCGGCGTCTCGTCCGCGCGCAGCGGCCCGACGTGCACGACCTCGAGGCCCGCGGCCTCGAGCCAGGCGCGCAGCTTCGCCGGCTCGAACCCGAGCCAGACGTGCCCGCGCTCGCGCAGGCTCTCGTCCTCGTGCGGGACGTGGTCGACGACGACGACGTGGCCTCCCGGCCGCGCGAGGCGCGCCGCCGCCACGAGGAGGTCCTGCGGACGCGCGACGTGATGGAGCACGCGCGACACGACGACCAGGTCGGCGCCGGCCTTCGACAGGTGCGCGATCTCCTCGACGATGCCCGCGTCCTCGACGGCGCCCTCGCGCAGGCGCACGTTGGGCAAGCCAAGCGTGCTGACGCGCTCGGCGCATCGGGCGAGGCGCGCGGGGCTGCGATCGATGGCGACGACGCGCTCGTAGAACGGCGACAGCAACGGCAAGAGCGCGCCTTCGCCCGCCCCAACGTCGACGGCCAGCGCGCGGCCCGGCAGGAGCGGCGCGAGCATGGGCAGCAAGGGCAAGAGCTGCGCGCCGTCGACGACGATCGGCGCGGCGCCCTCGACGCGCGCAAACAGGCGGCGTGACGTCTCCTCGCGCTGGGCGACGAGCGCCGGCACCTCCGCGAGGCTGCCGTCGCTCGCGCAGAGCGCGCGGCCGGCCTCGAGCGCCGCGAGGACGACGGGATCCGACTCGACGACGGCCTCCGTGCGCAGCAAGGTGCGCGTCCCGTCCTTCCGCGCAGCGAGGAGGCCCGCTTCACGGAGCGGCTGGCTCTTCCGCGTCACCTGAGGCTGGCTCTCGCCGAGCAGCGTCGCGAGCTCCCCAACCGTCAGCTCCTCGGCCGCGCAGAGCGCCAGCAAGCGCAGCCGGTCGTTATCGCCCAGGAGCCTGAACAACTCTGCTCGCGCTGAAGGCTCGACGACCTGCACGCCCCTAATATATGCATTCATGCGAATGAATGCAATGATTAGCAACGTATTTATATCATAAGAGATTACCGAGAGCCGGCGGCACCGGCGTCGCTCGCAAAGGCCCCAGAGTCGTTCGGCGGGGGCATCGGTATCACGACAGTCCTGCCCGAGCCCTGTGCCTCCTCCGCTGCCCTTCGACGTCGCTCTTTGTCCGCCTCGACACCCCAGCGCTCGTCCTCGACGTCGAGCTGCAGCCTTCCATCCGCGCCACGAAGCCCGGCCGCGCGCTCGGGCACCGAATCCTTGATCCGCGGCGGCGCCGCGGGCTCCGGCTTAGGCCGGGCGCAAGCCGACACTTCGGCCGTTCCGACGACCAAGAGCAAGAGGACGAGCGAAGCTGGACGATTCACGACGCGAACTTACGCCGCGCCGGGCAGCGCCGCCACACCTGCCGCGCCTGGTCGAATTGCGGCTACAGCTCCTCGGACGGAGAGCGTTCATAGCCGGGCTCCGTCTGTTCGCGGGGCGCGGGCATCGCCTCTTCGCGATGAGCCTGACTGTGGCGCGATTCGCCCTCCTCACTGTCTCGACCGCCGTGGTGGCGCTGGCTCGGCGTCTGCCGATTTCTGTTTGCGTCAGGATTCTTCCGGTCAGATCGCCCTCGACCCTTCCGTTCCTGCTGACGATGTGTGCTGACCATGATGAGCCCCCTTCTATACAGACGGGACACCGCCACCCCCTCCCCAGGACCCCGGCCCCAAAACCAGCGGCGATGTCCCGACCTTGCATTCTCGAAGGTTCAACTCGCGTGCCATGAGCACGGCCCGCGCGCCCCAGGCGCGAGAAGGACGAACGAAACGGGGGGGCTCGTGCCGGTAACCAAGAGAATCGTGGTTGCGGCTCAGTAACGCCCCCGTGCGCAATTGAGGCCTTTCGTCCCCGGCATTGCTGATGCACGCCCGGCATTGCTGATGCACGCACGATTGTCGAGTGTGAGGATCACGATCATGATGCGACATGTGGAATCGACGCAGCGACGGACCCCGCTTTGGGTGCGACGCGTGACCTCCCGCCTCCGCGAGCTGGTCAAGGACCGGCCCGCGTGGGGACGCGGGGACAAGCTCGCGCCCGACGACGAAATCGATGAGGTTGGCAGAGAGTCGTTCCCCGCGAGCGATCCGCCCGCGTGGACGCTCGGGGTCGACCGCCGGAACCGAAAGGACTGACGCCGTGGCGACCAAAACCGAGCGGTTCAAGACGGAGGTGCAGCGACTCGCGCAGAATGCCCACCGCGCCAAGAAGCGTCCAGCGCCGGCCGGGGCCGAAGGCGACGCGGCGCGCGTCGAGCTCGTCGTTCGACACAACGGCGCCGTCTCGCGCATCCCGCACAATACCGCCGCGCGCGCCTCGAAGCGAAGCGCCTACGAGCTCGAGGCGGGCGGCGCAGAGAGACCGCCCCGCAGATCCACGCGGAAGAGCCCGACACACCTCAAGCCCGACAGCGGGCTTCACATCAGGGCCATCGACAAGGCGACGTCGCCCGAGGCCCGCGCCGCTCGCTCCAAACCCAGGGGCTGAACAGGGCGGTGTCAGCCGGGCTCGGGCAACGGGATGAAGTCCGATTCATCGCCGGGCACGAGCGGGAACGGACCGTCGGGCTGTCCGCGCCGCAGCAGCCAGTCACGCTTGGCCTGCTCGAGGCGCGCCTGCGAGCTCGAGGCGAAGTTCCACCACAGATGACGCGGCTCCGGAAAGGGCTCGCCGCCCACGACGACGAAACGCGCGCCCCGCTCCGAGGCGAGCCGAGCCGGGACGTCGGGCACGAGCACGAGCATGCACGCCGCCGAAAAGGCGCGGCCCGCGCACGACACGTCACCGTCGACGACGTATACGCCGCGGTCGCCGAGCGCGGCCGGCAGCTCGAGGGACGCGCCCGCCTCGAGCTTCACGTCGAGGTACACGAGGCGCGAAAGCGTCTGCACGGGCGAGCGCCCTCCGAAGGCGTCTCCGGCCAGCACGCGAATCGCGACGCCGCGTTCGCGCACCACGGGAAGGGTCTCGCCCGCGTGATGATGGAACGCGGGCGCTGTCTCTTCGTGCGCGCGCGGCAACCCCACCCAGAGCTGGAGACCGTGAATCGTTGCGCCGCGCGCGCGGGCGGAGGCGGGCGTCCGTTCGGAGTGCACGATGCCCCGACCCGCGGTCATCCAGTTGATGTCGCCGGCGCGGATCGTCTGCAGCGACCCGAGGCTGTCCCGGTGATCGATCTCGCCCTCGTAGAGGTAAGTCACCGTGGCCAGGTTGATGTGGGGGTGCGGCCGCACGTCCATCCCCACCCCCGGCGGGAGCGCCGTCGGCCCGAAGTGATCGAGGAACAAAAACGGCCCGACGGCGTGCCGCTCTCCCGCGGGCAGCACGCGGCGCACGAAGAAACCGTCGCCCAGCGAACACTCCCGCGGTTCGAGGACGAGGCCGACCGGATCCGAGGGTGCGGCGCTGCCGGTCACGTGACCACTTTACCGCGCGCGCCAGTCTCGGCCAGTGGGCCATCAGGCTCGCCCGATCTTTTTTTTACCACCCTGTCGATTCCGCGCCCGCCCGCTCGTCGTGATGTTAGAGGCTGGAACCGACAACCTTGGCGAGGAGAACGACCATGCGATTCATGATGCTGATGTACCCCAGCGAGAAGGCCGAGACGGGCGTCCTGCCCGATCCCGAGCTCTTCGCGGCCATGAGGAAGTACAACGAGGAGCTGTCGAAGGCCGGCGTGTTGCTCGCGCTCGACGGCCTTCAGCCCTCCGCCAAGGGCGCTCGCATCACCTGGGACGCCGCGGGCAAGCCCACCGTGACGGACGGCCCGTTCACGGAGGTCAAGGAGGTCATCGGCGGCTACTGGATGGTCCAGGTCAAGTCGCGCGAGGAGGCCATCGAGTGGGCCAAGCGCGTGCCGCCGCACGACGCGCGCAAAGTCGAGCTGCGCCAGGTCTTCGAGATGACCGACTTCCCGGCCGACGTTCAGAAGGCCGCCCACAGCCCGGAGGTCCGCGCGACGATCGAGCGTATCGAAAAGCACGCGCGCTCGTAGACCGACGCCCGCGCGCTTGCACGGGCGCGCGGGCGTGCTCTCATGTGTGGCGTGACAGCCGAGGCGAAGCCCGGGACGATCAACGCCGTCTGCGGCGCGGTTTGGCGGATGGAGTCGCCCAAGCTCATCGCGGCGGTCGCGCGCCTCGTGCGCGACGTCGGGCTCGCCGAGGAGCTCGCGCAAGACGCGCTCGTGACGGCGCTCGAGCGCTGGCCCGAGACGGGCGTGCCGGACAACCCGGGCGCCTGGCTCATGACGGCGGCCAAGAATCGCGCCCTCGATCACCTGCGCCAGAAGCAGATGGCGGCGCGCAAGCACGAGGAAATGGGGCGAGACGTCGCGGCCCGCGAGGCGCGGGGCGCCGAGGAGATCGAGGCCGTCATCGAGGCCCATCTGGACGACGACATCGACGACGATCTGTTACGGCTCGTCTTCACGGCGTGCCACCCCGTGCTGTCGACGGAGGCGCGGGTCGCGCTGACGCTCAGGGTCCTGGGCGGGCTCACGACCGACGAGATCGCGCGCGCCTTCCTCGCGCCCGAGCCGACGATCGCCCAGCGCATCGTGCGCGCCAAGCGCGCGCTCGCGGACGCGCGCGTGCCGTTCGAGGTCCCGCGAGGCGACGAGCTGGCTGGTCGGCTCGCGTCCGTCCTCGAGGTCATCTACCTCATCTTCAACGAGGGCTACTCGGCGACGGCGGGTGACGACTGGATGCGCCCGGGGCTCTGCGAGGACGCCCTTCGCCTCGGCCGCGTCCTGGCAGAGCTCGCGCCCGGCGAGCCCGAGGTGCACGGCCTCGTCGCGCTCATGGAGGTCCAGGCCTCGCGGACGGCGGCGCGCGCGGGCCTGGGCGGCGAGCCCGTGTTGCTCCTCGAGCAGGACCGCGCGCTCTGGGATCGGCTGCTCATCCGGCGCGGCCTCGCGGCCCTCGACCGCGCCATGGCGCTCGGCGGCGCGCCCGGGCCGTACGTTCTGCAGGCCGCGATCGCGGCGTGCCACGCGCGCGCCGCCACCGCCGCCGTGACCGACTGGCCGCGCATCGTCGAGCTCTACGAGCTCTTGCTGCGCGTCACCCCCTCTCCCATCGTGGCGCTCAACCGGGCCGTGGCGGTGTCGATGGCCGCGGGCCCCGCCGCCGGGCTGGCGCTCGTCGATGCTCTCACGGAGGAGCCGGCGCTCGCGGGTTACCACTTGCTGCCGAGCGTGCGCGGCGATCTCCTCGCCAAGCTCGGCCGCGCGGCCGAGGCGCGGGCCGAGCTCGAGCGGGCCGCGACGCTCACGCGCAACGCGCGCGAGAAGGCCCTCCTGCTGGCGCGCGCCGCCGCCTGCCGGTCGTGAGCCGGGCCCTCAGTGGCCCACGAAGCGCAGCGCGATCTCGAGCACGATGAGCAGCACGATCGAGACCTCGAGCCAGACGAGGCGCTTGTCGCGCGCGATGTCCGTCACGAGCTCGAGCGCGTCCTGGACGCTGCGCAGCTTGAGCTCGAGCGCGTTGTGGCGATCGACGAGATCGAACTCGGCGCGCAGCTCCTCGTAGATCTTCTCGGCGACGGGATCGTCCCAGGCGGCGTCGGGCTTGTCGAACAGGTGCAGCACGGAGAGCACCTCGCTGCGCGTCCCGATCGCGGCACCGATGAACTTGTGCAGCTTGCGCGTGAAGACCGGCATGGTGCCGACCTTCTCGAGGCGGTCGACCAGACGGTCCGTCTCCGTGAACATCTGGTCGACGATGCGCTCGTAGTACTCCATGGCCGCGCTCTGCGCGATCGTGA
>DASZFV010000248.1:0-7716 GCA_035939455.1 Polyangia bacterium | reverse complement strand
CGTAGGGGTTCACCACTTTGCCGCTCGAGACCGCCTGCATGACGCCCAGCGGGAATCCGCGCACCTCGACCATGTTGCCCTGGCGCAGGCCCGCGCTCTTGCCCAACCGAAAGGGGATGACCGTGAGCTTCTGGTTGGCCTTGAGGATCGCCGCGTCGAGCAACGGGTCGACGGCGACGCGCGTGAGGACGATCTGGCCCGGCTCGAAGTCGTCGCGCTCGTCGCGTACGCTGCGCAGCTTGTCCTCGACGCGCTTGCAGCCCTCGGGCACGCCGTCGATGCGGTGCACGGTGTCGGTGACGTCCGGCCAGGCGGCGACGTGCTCGTTCGTAAGCAGATAGGTGTCGCCCCCCGACTGTTCGTAGGCGAAGGCGCTGCCGAGCTCGCTCGCCTGCACGCGCCGTCGGCGCAGCTTGCCGTCGGGGCCGAAGAACGGGCACTCGTACTTGGCCGAGCTGCGCACGAGGTAGCTGAACTGGCTACGGGGGCCCTGTTCGATCTCGCGGTTGCGCGGCGACTGCGCCTGCAAGCTGTCGGAGTACTCGCCGTCGCACGCCAGCGCCGTCGTCGCGGAGAGCCGCGAGCGCGTCAGGACGTCGAACGCGATCCCGAGCGCGAGAAGCGTCGCGAGAAGGGGGAGCCAGCCCTGGATCGAGCGGAACTTCATCAGGCCTCTCCATTTCAGCGTACCATGGGCGGGCGAATACCTGCGCCATGGCGAAGACAGCGACGGGAAAAACTCAGCTCGAGATCATTCGTGCCGCCGTCGCGCTCGCGAACAAACCGAGCATCGACCACCTGCTTTACGTCGGCGATCTGCCGCTGCCAGAGGAGATGTTCCGCGGCAAGCCACGGGCGCGCAAGAAGCTCGTGCAAGCCGTCGTGGGCCCGAGCCAGCGCTCGGTCATCGAGCAGAGCGGCATCGCAGTGTTGCCGCTGCCCGAGTACGACCTCGGCCGCCCCGAGAAGCTCAAGATCGCGCTCGTCTCGGGCATCGCGCGCGGCATCTACAAGGAGGGCGACGTCGTGCTCGGGTTGCTGGCGCGCAAGCCGGCGGCCTTCCCGGACTCGATCCTGCTCGTCACCCTCGGCCAGGAGGAAGGCGACGGGGCCTTCGGCTTCCTGCAAGCCGAGGGCGTCTCGGCCGGCGTCATGGACGCGCTCATCGATCTCGCCGTGAGCATCGGCGTCGAAGGGTGGGAGGGGCTGCCCGTGGGCGCGCTCTTCGTCGTCGGCGACTCCAACACCGTCATGGAGAAGTCGCGGCAGCTCACGCTCAACCCGTTCCAGGGCTACTCCGAGGACGAGAAGAACATCATGAACCCCGACGTGCGGCACGCGCTGCACGCGTTCGCGGTCCTCGACGGCGCGTTCATCGTGCGCGAGGACGGCGTCGTCGTCGCGGCCGGTCGCTACCTGACCTTCGACGAGGACGAGGAGGTCGACGTGCCGCTCGGCCTGGGCGCGCGGCACATGGCGGCAGCCGGCATCTCGCGCGACAGCGAGGCTATCGCCATCGTCGTGTCGCAAACCTCGGGGTCCGTGCGCGTCTTCCGCCGCGGCAAGGTCGCCCTCGAGCTCGCGCCGCGCATGCGCAGGTCCTGAGGACCGGGCGCGGCCCCGGCCCGCCGTCGGCCGATTGGAACTGGCGCAGGTTCCGGGATACGATGGCGTCGCTTCGATGCCCGTTGCTTATCCCTCCGATTGTCGTCGCCTGTGTTTCGTTCTGAGAGCGCTGCGCGTCCCGAAGGCGCTGAGCCTCCTCGTGGGGTGCGCGGTCCTGGGCCTCGCGCTCTGTCCCGGCATCGCCCGCGCCGACGACACCCAGCGCGCCAAGGAGCTCTTCACGGAAGGGACGACGCTCTTCACGGTGGGCGAGTTCGACAAGGCAATCGAGGCCTGGCAGGAGGGCTACAAGGCGAAGCCCGATCCCGGTTTCCTCTACAACATCGGGCAGGCGTACCGCCTCAAGGGCGATCCGGCGAAGGCGATCTTCTTTTACCGAGGCTACCTGCGGAATTTGCCCAAGGCGGCGAACCGCGCCGACATCGAGGCGAAGATCGCGGCGCTGCAAAAGGAAATGAACGAGCCCAAGTCTGCGTCGCCGGCGCCGGTCGCGCCGCCGCCCGCCCCGGCCCCCGTGACGCCTGGCCCGCCTCCGCGCGTCGTCGCGCCGCCACCGGCTCCCGCGCCGTCGCCCGCGCCGGTCGCGCCGCCGCCCGCGCCGACGCCTTCGCTGCCCGGCGTTGCCGCGCCGGAGCCGCCCGCGCCCATGTCCGAGCCGCCCCCGCCCGCCGCGCCCAGAGAGAACGCGCCGTGGGACGTCGCGGCCGCGCTGGGGTTCCACAAGTGGACCTCGGGACTCAACATCAAGGGCAGCGCGCCTGCGCAGTTCGCGTTCGATTTGGGCGCTGGTTACACGTTTGGCGGAGATGTCTCGGGCCCGGCGAGCTTCCGCCTGGGCGCGTTCTTCGACGTGACCTCCCTCGGAGAAGGCTCCGGCGCGACGGCGAACAAGATCACCTTCACGTCGCTCCTGGCGGAGCCGTCCGTCCGCATCCGGATCGCCGATCGCCGCGTCTACCTCACCGGAGGGCTGGGCATCGGGCTGCTCGCCGTAGGTGGCCTCAAGAAGACCTCGGTGGTCCTCGCGCCGAACGTCGCGAGCGTCAACGGAACGATCTCGACGTTCGAGCTCCGGCCCGCGGTCGGCCTTCAGGTCCATCTCACGCCCGGGTTCGTCGCGTTCATGTCGCCGGCCGTGTCGTTCGTACCCAAGCCGACGAACTTCTACGACGCGCTCGGGCGCTTCGAGCTCATGTTCGGGCTCGCCTACTTGTTCTAGGGTCGCGGCCTAAGGCCGCGATCAGGGCCGTGGGCGGAGGCCCGCGAGGGGGTTGCAGTCGTTCGGGCTCACGGGCGGCGGCACCCACGTCGACCCTCACCCAGCTCGCGGCCTGCAGGCGGGTGCCCACGGGCACCCGGCCGGGCGTCGTCATGTCGTCGAGCGTATGACCATGCCGCCCTCCGCCTCGGACCCGACCCGCGGCGTGAGGAACGGTCCCGTCGTCGCGACCACCCGGCGCGCGCGCACGGCGCCGCACAGCGCGCCGGCGCCGCCGGGGGGCGTCCAGACACAAAACCTTATATAACATTAGACGTGACGGACACGTCGTATGCTCGATTCGGAACCCGCATGGCTTCCCCCCCCGCTAGAAAAACAGGCCGACGAAGCGCGGGCGCTGCATGCAGTGCGTAATCCTGGCGGGCGGGCTCGCGACGCGCATGCGCCCGCTCACGGACGCCCAGCCCAAGGCGCTGCTACCCGCGGCGGGGCAGCCGTTCGTCGACCATCAGCTCGAGTGGTTGGCGCGCCACGCTGTGACGGACGTCGTGCTCTCGATCGGCTACCGGGGCGAGATGCTGCGCGCGCACGTCGGCGACGGCGCCCGCCACGGCCTGCGTGTCGCGTACGTCGACGAGGGCGCCGACCTGCGCGGTACGGCGGGCGCGCTGCGCCTCGCGTTCGCGCGCGGCGTGCTCGAGGAGGCGTTCCTCGTGACCTATGGGGATTCGTTCCTGCCGGTGGACTTCGGCGCCGTCTGGGCGGCCTTCCGCGGCTCGGCGAAGCCGGCGCTCATGACGGTGTTCCGCAACGAGGGACGCTGGGACGCGAGCAACGTCATCTTTCAGCCGGCGGAGGGCGCGCCCGGCGCCGTGGGGCGCGTCGTGCTCTACGACAAAAGGCGCCAGACCCGACCGGCGGCCGACTTCGCGTACATCGACTATGGGCTCTCGGCGCTCGAGCGTCGGGTCGTCGAGGAGGAAGTGCCGCCCGAGGGGAAGGCGGACCTGGCCGAGCTCTTTCATGCGCTGTCGCTCGGCGACCGGCTCGCGGGCCTCGAGGTCCACGAGCGCTTTCACGAGATCGGCTCGCCGGAGGGCCTCGAGGAGCTGGAGACGTGGATCGCCGCGAGACGTTGATCGTCCTCGATCGCGATGGCGTGCTCAACCGCACGGTGCCGAACCCGGCCGAGCCGCGCCCGGACAGCCCGCTCTTCGAGAGCGAGGCCGAGGTCTTCCCGTGGGTGCCGGACGTGCTGCGCGAGCTGACTGCGGCCGGCTTTGGCCTCGTCGTCGCGAGCAACCAGCCCGCGGCCGCCAAGGGCAAGGCGACGCGCGCCGCGCTCGAAGCCGTACACGCCGAGATCCTGCGGCAGTCGCAGGCCGCGGGCGGCGTCGTCCTGAGCTCGCACATCTGCTTTCACCGCGCCGAGGACGAGTGCGCGTGCCGCAAGCCCGCCACGGGGTTGCTCGTCGAGGCCTTCTCACGCCACGCGCGCTTTCGCCTCGAGGCGTCGTGGATCGTGGGCGATCGCGCAACGGACGTGCTCGCGGGCGCGGCCTTCGGGTTGCGGACGGCGCTCCTGGGCGCGGCCGGCGCGAGCGCTGCCGCCGAGGAGTTGGCGGCGCTCGCGGCACGCTCGATCAAGCCTTCCTTTTGCGGCGTTGATTTGCGAGACTTTGCCGCCTATCTCCTACAGATCGGAAGAGCCCGTGGCCAATAGTTCCTCACTCGAGAAGATCAAGATATTCGCCGACGGCGCCAGCGTGCCGTCGATCGTGGCGGCGGCCAAGAACCCGCGCATCGCGGGTTTCACGACGAACCCCACTCTCATGCGCAAGGACGGCGTCTCCGACTATCGCGCGTTCGCCAAGGAGGTGCTGGCGCACGTCAAGACGCAGCCGATCTCTTTCGAAGTCTTCGCCGACGAGTTCGCCGAGATGAAGCGCCAGGCGTTCGAGATCAAGACCTGGGGCGACAACGTCTACGTCAAGGTCCCGATCACGAACACGCGCCGAGAGTCGGCCATGCCGCTCGTCGAGGAGCTCGCGCGGAGCGGCGTGAAGCTGAACGTCACGGCCATCTGCACGCTCGACCAGGTGCGGGCGACGGCGAGCGCGCTCTCGGGCGGCGCGCCGTCCGTCGTGTCGGTGTTCGCGGGCCGCATCGCCGACACGGGACGCGACCCCGTGCCGCTCATGCGCGAGGCGCTCGCGATCTGTCGGGGCGCGGGCAGGAGCATCGAGCTTTTGTGGGCCAGCCCGCGCGAGCTGCTGAACATCATCCAGGCGGCCGAGGTGGGCTGCGACATCATCACGGTGACGCCGGACCTGCTCAAGAAGCTCGACCTCGTCGGCAAGGACCTCGACGACTACAGCCTCGAGACCGTGCAGATGTTCTTCCGCGACGCGAAGGCCGCCGGGTACGTGCTGTGAGCGCCGACGCCGGCTTCGTGCGCACGTACCTGGAGGAGACCCAGCGCGCTGTCGCGGCCCTCGACGCGGCCGCCATCGACGCGGTGGCCGTGGGCCTCGGCGCCGTCCGCGACGCCGGCGGGCGTCTCTTCATCCTGGGCGTGGGCGGCTCGGCGGGGCACGCCAGCCACGCCGTCAACGACTTCCGGAAGATCTGCGCCTTCGAGGCCTACACGCCCACGGACAACGTCTCCGAGCTCACGGCGCGCGTGAACGACGAGGGTTGGGACACGAGCTTCGCCGAGTGGCTGAAGGTCTCGCGGCTCGCGGCGCGCGATGCCGTGCTCGTGTTCTCGGTGGGCGGCGGCAACCGCGAGAAGAACGTCTCGATGAACATCGTGCTCGCGCTCGAGCTCGCCAAGAAGGCGGGCGCCAAGATCTACGGCGTCGTGGGCAAGGACGGCGGTACGACGAAGGCCACGGCCGACGCCTGCGTGCTCGTGCCCGTCGTCCATCCCGAGCGCATCACACCGCACACCGAGGGGCTCGCCGCCGTCGTGTGGCACCTTCTCGTCAGCCACCCAGCGCTCAAGCGCGCCGCCACCAAGTGGGAAGCCACGAAGTAGTGCGTTCGACCGCCGGTGCTCGGTTCTTCATCGTGGGCGGCGCCGGCTTCATCGGCAGCCACTTCACCGACCACCTGCTGGGCGAGGGCGGCGCGGCAGCCGTCACGCTCTACGACAACTTGTCGTCGGGCCGCGAGTGGCACTACGCGCACCACGCGCGCGACCCGCGCCTCACGGTCGTGCGCGGGCAGGTCGAGGACACGGAGGCGCTCAAGCGCGCGCTCGATCCGGGCGGCGCCGGCCACGACGTCGTCATCCACCTGGCGTCGAACCCCGACATCGCGCGGGCCGCGCGCGAGCCGACCATCGACTTCTGGCAGGGCACGGCCCTCACGAACAGCGTCGTCGAGGCCATGCGGTGCACGAGCGCGCGCCGCATCCTGTACGCGTCTGGCAGCGGTGTCTACGGAGATCTCGGCTCGTTCGAGGCCGCCGAGGACCATGGTCCGCTGCTGCCCGCCTCGACCTACGGCGCGAGCAAGCTCGCGGGTGAAAGCCTCATCGGCAGCTACGCGGCGATGTTCGGCCTCTCGGGCTGCGCCTTCCGCTTCGGCAACGTGGTCGGCCCGCGCCAGACGCACGGCGTGGGCTTCGACTTCGCGCGCCGGTTGCTGGAGGCGCGGGCGCGCGACGACGGACGCGCCGTCCCCATCGTGCTGAAGATCTTGGGGGACGGGAAGCAGTCCAAGTCCTACGTCCACATCTCAGACATCGTGCGCGCCGTGCTCGCGGCGCACGAAGGGACCGCCAAGGACTTCGAGGTCTACAACGTCGCGACGGGCGACTACATCACGGTGACGGAGATCGCCGCGCTGGCGGTCGAGTGCGTGGGCCTGCCGGCCGAGCGCGTGCGCTTCGAGTACACGGGCGGCGACCGCGGCTGGACGGGCGACGTGCCCGTCGTGCGCCTCGACACGGCGCGCATCCGCTCGCTCGGCTGGCAGAACCGCATGGGCTCGCGCGAGGCGCTGCGCCAGTCGATGCTCGCCATGATCCCCGACATGACCGCGGGGCGGATGTGAGCGCCGTGGCGCTCGTCCCCGCCGCGCATGGTTTCGATCCAGAGGTGCGATTGCTCCTGCCGGCCGGTGACGTCGCCGAGCCCGAGTTCTCGATCGTGATCCCGGCGCTCAACGAGGAGCTCACGATCGCCGACTTCATCGCCTGGTGTCACGAAGGCATGAAGAAGGCCGGCGTCGCGGGGGAGATCCTCATCGTCGACAGCGGCACGGATCGCACGACCGAACTCGCCCTCGCGGGCGGCGCGCGCGTCCTCAAGACGCCCAAGCGCGGGCTCGGGCGCGCCTACCTGGACGCGCTGCCGCACATCCGCGGCAAGTTCGTCCTCATGGGCGACTGCGACTGCACCTACGACTTCCGCGAGCTCGCGCCCTTCGTCGAGAAGTTCCGCGGCGGCGCCGAGTTCATCATGGGCTCGCGCTTCCGCGGCTACATCGAGCCCGGCTCGATGCCGCCCCTGCACCGCTACCTCGGCACGCCCGTGACGACGTGGATCCTCAACGTCATCTTCGCGAGTCACTTCTCCGACATTCATTGCGGCATGCGCGGCATCACGCGGGAGGCGCTCGCGCGCATGGACCTGCGCTCTCAGTCCTGGGAGTACGCCTCGGAGATGGTGCTGAAGTCGGTGCACATGGCGCTGCGCACGGAGGAGGTGCCGATCCGGTTCCTCAAGGATCGCGACGGCCGGCTCAGCCACCACAAGCGCGCAGGCTGGTTCTCGCCGTGGCAGGCCGCCTGGATCAACCTGCGCGCCATGTTCGTCTACGGCGCGAACTTCTTCTTGTTCAAGCCGGGCCTCCTGCTCCTC
>DASZFV010000247.1:0-3481 GCA_035939455.1 Polyangia bacterium | reverse complement strand
CTTCGGCCTGCGTGCTTACCGGCGGCCGCTCACGAGCGACGAGGTGACGCGGTTCAAGGCGCTGGCCGCCGACGCCGTCACGAACGGGCAAGACTTCAACGGACAGGTCAAGCAGATCGTCAAGATGATGCTGTCCTCGATTCCTTTCCTCTATCGCGTCGAGCTCGACGCGACGCCGACGTCGCTGACGTCGCACCGCTTGTCGCCGTACGAGCTGGCGTCGCGCCTGTCGTACCTCGTGTGGAGCAGCGCGCCGGACGCGACGTTGCTGGCGCATGCACAGTCGGGCGCGCTCACGACGGACGCGACGCTGCAGCAGGAGCTCGCGCGCCTGCTCCAGGATCAGCGCGCCGCGGGCTTCACGTCGAGCTTCGCGGGGCAGTGGCTGGGCGTGCGGGCGCTCGGGTCGCACCAGATCGAGCCGACGGCCTTCCCGAAGTGGAACGAGGGCATCCGCCAGGCCATGGTCCAGGAGGTCCAGCTCTACTTCAACGAGTTCTTGAACGGGAACCTGCCCTGGACGCAGTTCCTCACGGCGCCCGTGAGCTTCGTCAACGGTCCGCTCGCGGCGCTGTACGGCATCAAGAACGTGCCGGCCACGCAGACGACGATGACGAAGGTCATGAACGCCGACCCGAACCGGGTGGGATTCCTCGGGCTCGGGGCGTTCCTCACGCAGTCGTCGTACTCGTACCGCACGGTTCCCACGCTGCGCGGCAAGTGGGTGTACGAGAACATCCTCGGCGAGTTGATCCCGTCGCCGCCCGCAGGCATCCCGCCGCTCGATCCGGCCCAGGCGGCGGCGAGTGACAGCATGACGCAGGAGGAGAACGTGCGCGCGCGCCTGCTCGCGCATCGGGCGGACGTGACGTGCGCCGCCTGCCACAACATGCTCGATCCAATCGGCCTCGGCATGGAGAACTTCGACGGCATCGGCATCTACCGCGCGACCTACGGCAACGGGCAGGCCATCGACGCCACGGGCATGCTGCCCGACGGCACGATGTTCAACGGCCTGCCGGCGCTGGCCGCGATCTTGTCCCGCGGCGCGCGTCAGACGGAGATGGTGAACTTCGCCGTGCAGCAGCTCATGACGTACGCGCTGTCACGAACCCTCGGCGCTGGCGACGCGCCGGCCGTCAAACAAATCCAGCAGCAGTGGGCGACGCAGGGGTACTCTTTCAAGGCGTTGTTGCAAGACGTCGTGCTGAGCGAAACCTTCCGGTCCCGCCACGGCGGGGTTTGAGAGAAGCACCATGAAGATCTCGCACCCGATCACGCGCCGCTCGATGCTCAAGGGGGGCGCCGTCGCGCTCTGCCTGCCGTGGCTCGAGACGTTCAATGACCGGCCCGCGTCGGCGGCGGCCGCGCCGATCCAGCGCTACATGGCGGTCTACTTCCCGAACGGAACGACCGACAACTTCTGGCTGCCGAACACGGCGGGCGCGGGTGACGCGTGGTCGGTCTCGCCGCTGCTCGAGCCGGCGCTCGCCTCCAAGAAGAACATGCTCGTGCTGCACGGCGTGGGCAACTATTCGGCCTTCGGGCCGGCGACGGGCACGGTCAGCCCGTCACACGGCTCGAACTCCGCGGGCGCCTGGCACTGCTACGATCCGCGTGCCGCCACGGGCGGCATGCAGGGCGGCGGCATCTCGATCGATCAGGTGATCGCGAAGCAGATCGGCGGCGCGACGAAGCTGCCCTCGCTGCAGGTCGGCCTCTCGACGCTTGATTCGTTCTGCGACGGCACGCCGTGCGCGCACTCGCGCAGCCTCTCTTGGGCGGGGCCCGAGATGCCGATGAACAAGATTGTGAACCCGCAAGCCGTGTTCGACCGCCTCGTCTCGGCGGGCGCGCCGGCGGGCGTCGGCCAAGCCGGCGTGCCGACGACGCCAGACCCCAAGCTCGCGCAGACGCGGATCCTGAGGAAGAGCGTCCTCGACGCCGTCCTCGACAGCGCGACGACGATTCGAGGCAAGCTCAGCGCGGGTGATCAGGTGCGCGTCGACCAGTACCTGACGTCGGTGCGCGACCTCGAGAAGCTCGTGGCGACGCCAGCGATGCAGGTCACGGGCTCGTCGCTGACCTGCACGGGCATCGCGCGGCCGCCCGAGGCGTACGCGGACATGAACACGCCGCCGGACTATAGCCGCGAGACGCACGCGAACATCATGATCCAGCTCGTGACGCTCGCCTTCGCGTGCGACGTGACGCGCGTCATCAGCTTCATGCTGGACGACGCGCGCAGCGACTACGTCTACAGTCACGTGCCCATGCGCCAATTCAACACTCCGGCGCCCGGCATGCTGTCGTCGCCGGGGCAGGGGACGTGCGGCGGTTACCACGGCTTGCAGCACGCGGGCAACAACAACGACGGCTTCGCGAGCATCACGTACTGGAACGTGCAGAAGGCCAACATGATCGCGCAGGCGCTCGCAAGCATCAACGAAGGCGCCGGCACCGCCCTCGACGGCGCCGTCATCCACTTCGGCTGCGGCATGCACGGCGGCAACCACGACGGCTTGAACCTGCCCATCGTCCTGTTCGGCAGCGGCGGCGGTCTGCTCAAGCAGAACGCCTACATGCAGCTCAGCGGCGACGCGCCCGGCGGCGGCGTGCGCCTCGCGGATCTCCACCTCACGCTCGCGCAAAAGGTGTTCGGCAGCCCCATCACGAGCTTCGGCGTCGCGGGCGCGAGCAAGGGGATCATCCCCGGGATCCTCGCGTAAGGCGGCGGGCCGAGCCGCTTCAATCTGCGGCGACGAGCGTCTCGAAGAGGTGCGCGAGCGTGGCCGCCGGGTCGTCGGCGATCCCGGCATGGACGGCCGAGGTCTGAATCGAGGTGCTGCGCGGCGCGACGAGCCAGTGGAAGCGCTCGGACACCGACATCGCCGCGATGGGTCCGGCCGTGGCGTCGCCCTCGCAGACGGCGCGCCAGGTCTCGAGGTGCCGCACGATCTCGTTCGCGTCGACATGGGGCGCGAGCGCGCGCAGCCGCGCCGCGAGGCGCGTGGGATCGAGGAGCCGGCAGCCGAGGTAGCGCCGCTCGGCGCAAAAGAGGCTCACGCCCGCGTTGACGAACTCCTCGCGCTCGACGCGCGGCACGACGCGCACGACGGCGTAGCTAAAGGCGGGCGCGGGCACGGGTCGCCTCCTCGATGAAGACATCGGTCGACGCGCGCCGCGCGCTCAGGTACGCCACGTAGGCCGCGCGGTGCGCGGCCGCGGTCGGCAGCTCGGGGGAAAGCGGGAACCAATCGTCGGGAACGAGGCCGAGCACCCGCTCGAGCGTCGCGTCGTCGAGCCGCATGCGCAACGTCGACCCCGCGGCGGCCAGCGTGTCGGCGCCGCGCAGGAGCACATGATCGCGCACGAGCGGAAACGGCCTGTCGCTGCCCACCGTCGAGCCGTTCCAGTCATGGTGCCAGTAGAGCGCGGCGCCGTGATCGATGAGCCAGAGCGCTCCGCCCGACCACAAGAG
>DASZFV010000246.1:0-13985 GCA_035939455.1 Polyangia bacterium | reverse complement strand
CGCGCCCACGAGCACGACCGTGCCCGCCTCGACGTGGGGCAGGAGCGCGTCCTGCTGGGCCTTGTTGAAGCGGTGAATCTCGTCGACGAACAGCACCGTGCGCGCGCCGTGCTGGTCGCGCTCGACGGCCGCCTCGGCGATGGCCTCGCGCAGCTCCTTGACGCCCGCCATGACGGCCGACACGGCCACCAAGCGCGCGCCCGCCTCGCCGGCGAGGAGCCGCACGAGCGTCGTCTTCCCCGTTCCCGGCGGACCCCAGAGTATGAGCGACGGCAGCTCTTTGGCGTCGAGCGCGCGGCGCAGGAGCTTGCCGGGGCCGAGGATGTGCTCCTGGCCGATGAACTCCGCGAGCGTGCGCGGGCGCATGCGCTCGGCGAGCGGCTGGCCGCGGCGATCGCGGACGGCGGCGCGCGCGAAGAGGTCCATGGCGGAAATCTACCAGGCGGCACGCGGCGGCGGGGCGGCAGGCACCGCGGCGCCCGAAACTAGAACCCGCGGGACGCGGATGTTACCGTGAGCGCGCGTTGCGCGACCGACTGCGTTCCTTGGCCCTGCTGCCCGCGCTGGTGCTCGCCGCGCCCGCGGCGACGCCGTCCGCGCCGGCCAACCCAGCTGCGGAGACGGAGACCGCCCCCGCGGCGGCACCCCGCCCGCTCCCCGGCCTCGCGCCACCCAGCGTCCCGTCGCCCGCTCAGCCCACGGCGCCCGCGGATCCGGCCGCGCGGCGCGCTTGGCTCAAGACCGAGGTCGACGCTGTGCTCGGCGCGCCCGCGCTCGCCAAGGCCAAGATCGGCGTGCTCGTGGTCGAGTCGGACAGCGGCAAGCCCGTCTACGCGCGGGGCGAGAAGACGCCGCTCAACGCCGCCTCGAACGTCAAGATCGTCACGTCCGCCGCCGCGCTGTCCCTGCTCGGTCCGGAGTACCGCTGGCGCACGACGTTGTCGGTCGCCGCGGCTCCTTCGGGCCCCGCGCTGGCGCCGGGCGGCGAGGTCGCGGGCGATCTCGTGCTGCGCGGCGGAGGGGATCCGACGCTCGACGTCGAGGATCTCGCGGCCATGGTGTCCGACCTCGCAGCGCTCGGCCTGCGCAAGGTGCACGGAGCGCTCGTCGTCGACGACCGCTTCTTCGACGGCTCCACGGTAGGCCCCGCCTACGACCAGAAGACGGATTCGACGGCGTCGCGGGCCCCCTCGTCGGCCGCCTCGCTCGACTTCAACGTGGTCGCCGTCACGATCATCCCCGGCCCCGTCGCGGGCGCTCCCGCCCGCGTCACCGTCGAGCCCGACTCGCCGTACTTCGTCCTCTCGGGCGGCGTCGTGACGGCGACCGAGGGTCCGGCGGCTCCAGGAGTCGAGACGCTCGATGAGGGCGGCACGCGGACACGCATCGTCGTCACGGGCCGCGTGCGCCTCGGCAGCGAGCCGCGTACGTTCTATCGTCGCGTCGTACACCCGGCGTTGTTCGCGGGCCACTCGCTTCGCCAGCAACTCGAGCGGCGCGGCATCATCGTCGAGAAGCCCACGCGGGTCGGCGCTACTCCCACCCAGGGCCTGCGCGTCCTCTCGACGCACGAGTCGGCGCCGCTCGCCGTCGTCGTCCAGGACCTCAACAAGCGCTCGAACAACTTCATGGCCGAGCAGGTCGTGCGCACGCTCGGCGCGGAGATCGTGGGACGCCCCGGCACGTGGGAGAAGGGCCTGGAGGCCGTCGCGCGCTATCTGACCGGCGTCGGGCTGCCGCGCGGGAGCTATCAAATGACGAACGGCTCGGGTCTCTATGACTCGAACCACTTCTCGCCCGAGCAGATCACGAGGGTGCTGCGCGCAGCCTCGCGGGACTTTCGCATCTCGGCCGAGTTCCTCGCCTCGCTGTCGGTAGCCGGCACCGACGGCACGATCGCGCACCGCATGGCAGCGACGCTCGCGGAGCGTTATGTACGGGCGAAGACGGGCACGCTGGCCAACGTGAGTTGCCTTTCGGGCTTCGCCGGTTCACCCGGCCACGTGCCCCTCATTTTCTCGATCC
The DNA here is from genome assembly GCA_035939455.1 of Polyangia bacterium. Taxonomy (GTDB): domain Bacteria; phylum Myxococcota_A; class Polyangia; order Fen-1088; family Fen-1088; genus DASZFV01. Next base: position 11,960 of record DASZFV010000246.1, on the reverse strand, counting down.
TCATGAACGACATCGCCAGCGCGGCCGAAGCCCGGCGTGCCCAAGACCGCGTCGCGGAGCTACTCGTGGCCTATCTCGAGGCCGAGGCGGCCCCCCAGCCGTAGTCGTCCTCCCCTTTGTCGTCCTCGTTCCTCTCGGCGCCGACGCGCTCCCGCACCGTGGGAAGCTGGCTCATACGAAGCTTGGTGCGCTCCTCGGGAGCCAGCTTGTCCCATCCTCGGCCTCCTCCCCCCTCCATCGCATCTACCCAATCAATCGATCGCGGACTGATGTGACGCAGCTGCATCGAACCCTCCCCTGTTTCGTGCCCCTTCCAGCAACAACGATTGTACCAAAAACATTTCCCGAAAATCGACCACCGAAAGCCGGTCCGTCCTCCTTTTGATCGTGTACCCGGAGAATAGGTCGGCCGTTGTTTCTGGATCCTTTCGGGTGAACGTTTCTTTGGTTACGCAGCGAGAAAAATCCAGGGGCAATGTGCGACTGGGGACTACCGGTAACGACCGCTACGGCCGCGCCTCGAACACAAGGTTGAAGGGCGTCTCCGTCGCGCGGCGGAAGCGTGAAAAACCGCCTTGTTCCAGCACGATCGACCGCAGGCGCGCTTCACCCGCCTGCGCGCCCAGCGCCGGGCCGTCGCCCGCGAGCGAGCAGGGCACGCAGAAGACCGTCGACGCACCGTAAAAAACCCGTCCGACGGGATTCAGATTTTCCTCGACGCGATCGCTCGCGAAGGGCTCCACGAGGAGCCACGTGCCGTCCTCGGCCAGCGCGCCCCTGATGTGGCGCGCGGCGCCAACCGGATCGGCCATGTCGTGCAGGCAGTCGAAGCAGGCCACGAGGTCGAAGTCCGTCCCCGGGAAGTCCTGCGCGCTCGCGGCCTCGAAGCGCACGCGGTCGCTCACGCCAGCCTCGCGCGCTCGGCGGCGCGCCGTCTCGATCGAGGCCAGGTGATAGTCGAAGCCCACGAAGTGGGACCGCGGATACGTGCGTGCCATGAGGATCGTCGACGCGCCATGCCCGCAGCCCACGTCGGCGACGCGCGCGCCTCGCTCGAGCTTGGCCTGAACGCCGTCGAGCGCGGGGAGCCAGGCCGTCGTGAGATTGCCGATGTAGCCCGGCCGGAAGAAGCGCTCGGTGCCCTCGAACAGGATGGGGTCCTGCTCCGTCCAGTCGAGGCCCGCCCCCGTGCGGAAGGCGTTCGCGATGCGCGGCTCGGCCCGCATCGCCGCGGCGACGATCTGGAACGCGCCCGGCAGAAAGGCCGGGCTCGTCTCGTCGGCCAGGGCCATCGCCTGCTCGGGGGGCAGCGTGTAGCGGCGGGTCTCGGCGTCGTACGTGACGTAGCCCCCTGCCGCTTGATTGTTCAGCCACTCGCGCACGTAGCGCTCGGTGGTCTCGGTGCGCGCCGCCAGCTCGCTGGACGTGACAGGTCCGCCCGACGCCATGGCCTTGTAGAGCCCGAGCTTGTCCCCGATCACCACCAGTGCGGCGCTGATGCCCGCGCCGATGTCGCCGACGGCGCGCCCCATGAACTCGTTGAGCTTCTTATCGTCGATCGTCGTAGTCGTCATGGCGTGTCTCCTTTCAGGTCGGCGGGGGTTACTTGCGCAGCGCCTTCATGACCTCGGCGGACGACTTGTAGGTGCCCTCGGGCAGGTGCGCCGCGAACCAGGCCTTCTCGCCGTCGCTGAACTCCATGAGGTTCTTGCAGGAGGCGAGCAGCTCGGCGCGCGTCGCCGGGTACGTCTGGTGCTGCCTGAGGTGCGTCTCGACCTGCTTGATGTCGGGCTTCGCGATCGCGGGCGCGGCGGTCTCGGCGCAGGCGGTGCTCGTGTAAGCGCAGGGCGCGAGGGCGAGCGACAGCGTGAGGGCGACGGACTTGATGAGTGAGCTCATGATCATTCTCCTTTTTCGTTCCTTTGCCGGTCCGGCTGGCCCGGCTTGCACAAATGACATTGCCGGCCGCCCGTTGGAGGGCCCGTTGGCGCGAGCGTTGGAATTCGCGCGGGCGGCGGGAGGCACGAAACCGCCCTTCGAAACGTGGGATATTGCGCTTCGAGGGAGACGTGAGCGCGCGCGCCGTGGAGATCAGGCTGCTGGGGGAGCTCGAGCTCTCGCGGGGCGGGCGCGTGCAGGCACTGCCCGCGTCGAAGAAGACGCGCGCGCTCCTGGCCTACCTCGTGGCGACCGCCAAGCCGCACCTGCGCGAGCGCCTGTGCGCCCTGCTGTGGGACGGCCCCGATGACCCGCGCGCGGCGCTGCGCTGGAGCCTCACGAAGATTCGGCCGCTCGTCGACGCCGGCACGACGCGGCTCGAGGCGGATCGCGAGCGCGTCGTCTTCGAGCTGGGTGACGCGACGATCGACACGGCCTGGGTCGCGCACGCGCTCGCCGGCGGTGTCGAAGCGGTCTCGACCGACGTGCTGTGCGCGGCGGCCGCCCATTTTCGCGGCGAGTTTCTCGAGGGCCTCGACCTGCCCTCCTGCTATCGCTTCCACGAGTGGTGCGTGGGCGAGCGAGAGGCGCTGCGCGCCTTGCGCGTGCGCGTCCTCGCGCAGCTCTGCGTGCGCCTCGCGGACGCGCCGGAGGAGGCGCTCGGCTACGCGCGGGCGCGCGTGCTCGTCGATCCGCTCACCGAGGCGGCTCACGTCGACGTCGTGCGGCTGCTGGGGCGGCTCGGCCGCGTTCGCGAGGCGCAGGCCCAATACGAGACGTGCCGGCGCATCCTCGAGAGCGAGGTCGGGGCGCGCACGTCGCAGGCGCTCGAGGAGGCACGCATGGCGCTCGCGCGCCCGGCCCCGGCCGCGGCCGCGAACGGCGTGCCGCCCGCCCCGGAACCGCCGCGCGCCGAGGCCGCGCCCGTGGCAAAAACGACCGGCGCGCGCGCCTTCCCATTCGTCGGGCGCGCCGAGGCCCGCCGCGCCATCCAAGCGAGCCTCGACGCCGCGCGTACGGGACGCGCCGAGCGCGTGCTGCTCTTCGTCGGCGATCCCGGCATTGGAAAGACGCGCGTCCTCGACGAGCTCGCCGAGCGCGCGCAGGCGACGGGCGGCCGCGTGCTGCGCGGGCGCGGCTTCGAGGCCGAGATGGTGCGGCCTTACGGCGCGTGGATCGACGCGCTCCGCTCCGTGGCGCTCGGGCCGTTGCCGCCGGCCCTCGCCGCCGAGCTCGGTCTGCTCTTGCCCGAGATGGCGGTGCGCGCGCGCGAGCCGAAGGACGGTGCCGCGCCAGGCGACACGGGTGATCGCGCGCGCCTCTACGACGCCGTCGCGCGTCTGCTCGCGACGCTCGCGCAGCCCGGCAGCCCGCTCGTCGTCATGCTCGACGACGTGCAGTGGCTCGACGAGGCGTCTGCAGGCCTCCTCCACTACGTCGCGCGCGCCGAGAGCGTGCGGCACGTCGTGCTCGCGTGCGCGGCGCGCGCCGGCGAGCTGGGCGACAATGCCGCCGTGCTGCGCGTCGTGCGCGCGCTCGAGCGCGATCGCCGTCTCGAGCAGCAGGCGCTCGGTCCCCTCGCCGATGCCGACATCGCGACGCTCCTGCGAGCGGTCTATCCGGCGGTGGATGGCGCGCCGATCTACTCAGCGAGCGACGGCCACCCGCTCTATGCCCTCGAGATCGCGCGTGCGCGCGCCGCGGGCGGCGGCGCCGTGCCGGGGACGCTCGACGCTCTCCTCGACGAGCGGCTCGCGCGCCTCGACGAGGGCGCGCGCGACCTGCTGCCATGGGCCGCGGCGCTCGGGCGCACCTTCGCGCCCGACGTGCTCGCCGACGTGACCTCGACCGACACAGCTGCGCTCCTCGGGGCGCTCGACGGCCTCGAGCGCCACGGCATCGTGCGGCCCACGGGCAGCACCTACGACTTCTCGCACGATCTGCTCCGCCAGGCCGCCTACCGGCGCCTCTCCGAGCCGCGGCGCCGGCTCGTGCACCTCCAGATCGCGCGCGTCCTGCAGCGCACGCGCGCCGGCGACGAGACCGACGCCACGATCTCGGGCGAGATCGCGCACCACGCGGCGCTGGGCGGCGACGCCGAGCTCGCCACGGCGGCCTACGTCGCAGCGGGCGAGCGCTCATTGCGCCTCTATGCCTTCGGCGAGGCCGCCCTCCTCGCCAAGCGCGGTCTGCAGCACGTGGGCCGCCTCGAGCGCAAGGCGCGCATCCAGCACCACGTCGCCCTGCTCGGGATCTTCATCAACTCGGGGCGCTCGCCGCGCACGCTCTCGAGCCTCGGCAACGAGGTGACGCGCCTCGTACTGGAGGCGCAGGACGCGGGCCTGCCCGCGGTCGCGGCGGACGGCTTCTTCTACTTGTCGATGATAAGTTACGTCGGCGAGAACTCCGACGGCGCGCAGAACTATCTGCTACGCGCCGTCGACGCGGCCCGCGGCGCCGACCCCATCACGCAAGCGCGCCAGCTCGCCTGCTCGGCGCGCTGCCTGCTCATGATCGAGCGCGACGTGCCGCAGGCGCAGGCCATGATCGTCGAGGCCCGCACCGCGCTCGGGCCCTCGGGCGATCAGCTCGCCTACATGGCATGGGCCCGCGGCCTGCTCAGGCGGTACTGCGGCGAAGCCGTTCCCGCGCTCGCCGCGCTCGACGAGGCGCTCGAGGGCTACAAGCGCGAGCAATCGCCCTGGGAGACCTTCCAGGTGATGTCGATGACCGTGATCTGCCACCTCGACGGCGGCGACGCCGCGGCGGCGCTCGACCGCTGCGCGGCGCTGCGCGAGGTGGCTGGGAAGATGACCGAAGGCAGCGAGCTCGTGCAAGCCGCAGCGCTCGAGGCACTGGCGCGGCTCGCGCTGGGCGAGGCGGGCGCCGAACGCGCCTGCGAGGACGCCGTCCAGGCCCTGCGCGACTTCGATGCCAAGGCGATGCTGGCCTACGCGCTGTGCGGCCTCGCCGACCACGCCTTCGCGACGGGCGCCCTGGACGCCGCGGAGCGCTTCGCGGGAGAGGCGCTCACGGCTGCCGCGCTCGTGGATCGGCGGTCCGACCTCGCCGTCGCGCGGGCGCTGCTCGGCCAGGTCGCGCTCGCGCGGCAGAACCGCCCCAGCGCCGCCGCGCACCTCCTCGCGACGCGCGAGGACCGCGATCGTCCGCTCGGGCTCTCGGCGCGCGCGCTCGCGCGCCTCGGCGCCCTCGAGACGGCGCTCGAAGACCTCGCGCCGCCCCCGCAAACCACCCGACGCCGGCCGCGCGCGGCGTCTTGAGCGGAGCGTGGACCTCTTCGGGCCACCTTGAATTCGGAGGGCGTTTCTCGCAGGATGACGCGCGCATGACGACGACCGCATCGGGCGAAGCCCCACCCGTCAGACGCACGCCGCTCTACGACGCGCACCGTCGCCTTGGCGCCAAGCTCATCGACTTCGGCGGCTGGTGGATGCCCGTGAGCTACGCCACTGGCATCATCGACGAGCACCGCACGACGCGCGCGGCCGTCGGCGTCTTCGACGTCTGCCACATGGGCGAGATCCACTTTCGCGGCGCGCGCGCGCGCGAGGCCGTGCAGCGCCTCGTCACCAACGACGTCGGCAGGCTCGTCGACGGCGCCGCGCTCTACACGGTGGCGTGCTGGCCCACGGGCGGCATCGTCGACGACCTCATCGTGTACCGGGTGGCGGGGAACCACTTCCTGCTCGTCGTCAACGCGTCGAACGTCGAGAAGGACTTTCGCTGGTTCAAGGACAACGTCGGGACCTGGTGCGACATCGTCGACGCCTCGGCAGACACGGGCCTCGTCGCCTTCCAGGGACCGCGCGCCAAGCACGCGCTGCAGCCGCTCACGAAGGTGCCTCTCGGCGACCTGCCGCGCATGAAGTTCGTCGCCGAGCGCGACGTGGCCGCCATCCCGGCCTGGATCGCGCGCACCGGCTACACGGCCGAGGACGGCTTCGAGATCTTCTGCCGCGCCAGCGAGACGCCGGCGCTCTGGGACCGGCTGCTCGAGGCGGCCGCCGGCATCGACGGCAAGCCCATTGGTCTCGGCGCCCGCGACACGCTGCGGCTCGAGGGGAAGCTCTCGCTCTACGGCAACGACCTCGACGACGAGACGACGCCGCTCGAGGCCGACCTCGCCTGGGTCGTCAAGCTCGACGGCGCTGACTTCATCGGCAAGGAGGCGCTCGTCAAGCAGCGCGCCGAGGGGGTGAAGCGCCGCCTCGTCGGCTTCGAGATGACCGAGCGCGGGATCGCCCGCCACGGCTACGCCATCCACGACGGGACGGGGGAGCGCGTCGGCGAGGTCACCTCCGGCGGCCCGGCCCCCACGCTCGAGAAGAACATCGGAATGGGCTACGTGCCCTCCGGAATGACGGAGCCGGGCACCCGATTGCAGATAGACTGCCGCGGGAAAATGGTGGCCGCCCAGATCGTGAAGGGTCCTTTTTATAAACGAGGAAAATGAGATGAGCGCGACGTATCCCGATGACCTGCTCTACACGAAGGACCACGAGTGGGCCCGCCTCGAGAGCAAGGGCGACCAGAGGCTGGCGACGATCGGCATCTCGCGCTTCGCCGTCGACCAGCTCGGCGACGTCACGCAGGTCGAGCTGCCCAAGGAAGGCGAGTCGCTCAAGCAGGCCGAGGTCTTCGGCTCGGTCGAGTCCGTCAAGGCCGTGTCGGATCTCTTCGCGCCTCTGTCCGGCAAGATCGTCAAAGTGAACTCGCCGCTCGCCGACTCGCCGGAGTACGTCAACGAGGATCCTTACGACGAGGGCTGGATGATCCAGATCGCGCTCGCGAACCCGGACGAGCTCAAGAACATGATGGACGCCGAGGCCTACCAGGCCTTCCTGCGCGAGCAAGCAGAGTAGACGCGCTCGATGGCCGTCGATCTCGAGTCCAAAGACAGGTTCGCCGCCCGCCACATCGGCCCAGACGACGCGGACGTCGCCGAGATGCTCGAAGCGCTGGGCCTGCCATCGCTCGACGCGCTCGTCGCCGAGACGGTGCCGGCCGACATCCGGCTCGGCGGCGCGCTCGCGCTGCCCGCGGCCGTCACCGAGGCCGAGGTGCTGGCCGAGCTGCGCGCGCTCGCGCAGCAGAACCAACTCTGGAAGTCGTACCTCGGCCTCGGGTACTCGGACTGCGTCACGCCTCCCGTGATCCTGCGGAACATCCTCGAGAACCCAGGCTGGTACACGCAGTACACGCCCTACCAGGCCGAGATCTCGCAAGGGCGCCTCGAGGCGCTGCTGAACTATCAGACAATGGTCACCGAGCTCACGGGCCTCCAGGTCGCGAACGCCTCGCTGCTCGACGAGGGCACGGCGGCCGCCGAGGCCATGCACATGCTCGCGGGTGTCGCGCCGGCCGCGCAACGGCGGGGAGACGCCGGGGCGAGGGACGCGGTCTTCGTCGTGTCGGCCGGCTGCCACCCGCAGACGATCGAGGTCGTGCGCACGCGCGCCACGCCCCTCGGCATCGAGGTCGCGGTCGTCGCCGACGTGGGCACTTTCGACTTCACGAGCCGGCCCGTGTTCGGCACCCTCGCGCAGTATCCCGCGACGGACGGCGCGCTCGGCACGGCCGCGGGCTGGCGCACGCTCTGCGACAAGGCCCACGCCGCGGGAGCGCTCGTCGTCATGGCGACGGACCTCCTGGCGCTCACCGTGCTGACGCCGCCTGGCGAGCTCGGCGCCGACGTCGCCGTCGGCAGCGCGCAGCGCTTCGGCGTGCCGCTCGGCTACGGCGGCCCGCACGCGGCGTTCTTCGCCACGAAGGAGGAATGGGTGCGAAAGCTGCCCGGGCGCCTCATCGGCGTGTCCCAGGACGCGCACGGGCAGTTGGCGCTACGCATGGCGCTGCAGACGCGCGAGCAGCACATCCGCCGCGAGAAGGCCACGAGCAACATCTGCACGGCGCAGGTCCTGCTCGCCGTCGTCGCCAGCATGTACGCCGTGTGGCACGGGCCGCGCGGCCTGCGCGCCATCGCCGAGCGCGTGGGCGGCCTCGGGGCCGTGCTCGCGCTCGGTCTCAAGCGCCTCGGCGTCAAGCTCCGGCACGGTCAGTTCTTCGACACGCTCCGCGTCGAGGGCGGCGCCTCCGACGTCGAGGCCTGGCTCGCCGCCGCCGAGGAGCGCCGCATCAACCTGCGCCGCCTCGACGCGCAGTCGCTCACGATCGCGCTCGACGAGGCCACGACGGCCGAGGACGTGCGCGCGCTCTGGGAGGTCTTCTCCGGCGGCAAGGACATCTCGTTCTCGGCGAGCGCGCTGGCGAGCGAGGCGGGCCTGCCCTGGTCGGCGGATCTTCTGCGCAAGAGCCCGTACCTCGAACACCCCGTCTTCAACACCCACCACTCCGAGACCGAGATGCTGCGCTACATGCGCCGCCTCGAGGCGCGCGATCTCTCGCTCACGCACGCCATGATCCCGCTCGGCTCGTGCACGATGAAGCTCAACGCGACGGCCGAGATGCTCCCCATCACGTGGCCCGAGTGGAACCGCCTGCACCCGTTCGCGCCCACGTCCCAGACCGCCGGCTACCTGGCGCTCTTCAAGCAGCTCGAGGCGATGCTCTCGGAGATCACGGGCTTCGCGGCGACGTCGCTGCAACCCAACGCCGGCTCGCAAGGCGAGTACGCCGGGTTGCTCGTCATCCGCGCGTTCCAGGAGAGCCGCGGGCAGGGGCACCGCGACGTCTGCCTCATCCCGTCGTCGGCGCACGGCACGAACCCGGCCTCGGCCGTCATGGCGGGGTACCACGTCGTCGTCGTCGCCTGCGACGACGGCGGCAACGTCGATCTCGCCGACCTCGAAGCCAAGGCCCGCGAGCATCGCGACCGGCTCGCGGCGCTCATGGTGACCTACCCGTCGACGCATGGCGTGTTCGAGCCTGCCATAAAGCGCGTCACGTCGATCGTCCACGAGCACGGCGGCCAGGTGTACATGGATGGCGCCAACATGAATGCGCAGGTCGGGCTCACGCGCCCCGCGGACATCGGCGCCGACGTCTGCCACATCAACCTGCACAAAACGTTCTGCATCCCCCACGGGGGCGGCGGCCCCGGCATGGGCCCCATCAGCGTCGCCAAGCACCTGGCGCCGTTCCTCCCGTCTCATCGGCTCGTGCCGACGGGAGGTGGCCCGACGGGCATCGGCGCCGTGTCGGCGGCGCCCTGGGGCAGCGCGAGCATCCTCATCATCTCGTGGACGTACATCCGCATGATGGGCGCCGAAGGCTTGAAGCGCGCGACGCAGGTGGCGATCCTGTCGGCGAACTACATCGCCGGGCGTTTGAAAGAACACTACCCGGTCGTCTACCGAGGCGCGGGCGGCCGGGTCGCGCACGAGTGCATCGTCGACACGCGCCACCTCAAGAGGCTCGCCGGCGTCGAGGTCGACGACATCGCGAAGCGCCTCATGGACTACGGGTTCCACGCGCCGACGATGTCCTTTCCCATCCCCGGCACGCTCATGATCGAGCCCACCGAGAGCGAGCCCAAGGCCGAGCTCGACAGGTTCTGCGACGCCATGATCGCGATCCGCGCCGAGATCGCCGAGATCGAGCGGGGCGCCTCGCCCCGCGAGGGTAACGTCCTCAAAAACGCGCCCCACACAGCGGCCGCCCTGCTTGCCGCGGAGTGGCCGCACCCTTACGCGCGCGAGAAGGCCGCCTTCCCCCTGCCCTACGTCCGGGCGAGCAAGTTCTGGCCACCCGTGGGTCGCCTCAACAACGTGCTCGGCGACCGCAAGCTGTTCTGCACCTGCCCGCCCGTCAGCGACTACGCCTGAGCATTGCCCGGCGCCGCGCGTGTCTCGCGGGCCACGCTCCCGAATCGGGGCGGCACATGCACGTCGCGAGAAATGCGCCCTAGACGCGCGGCAAACGCGGCCGCCGCTTCAATCGTTGTACTTGAACCACCGCATCTGCGGCGGACCGTTCAGGTCGTAAAGAAAGCCGAAGTGGAACGTGATGAGGCCGTTGCGCTCGAGCAGCTGGTGCGGCGGGTTCGGGAAGGGCTGCGCCTCCTTGAAGGCCGTAATGGCCTCGTCGTCGAGGAACTCGAGGCCGGACGGCAGCCCGACGCCGACGTTCGCGAGGTGGCCGTCGGCCTTGAGCTGGATGCGCAGCTCGGTATAGCGATTCTGGTGCCCGTAGATGACGCCAGTCGGATCGCGCCGGCGGTAAGCCTCCTCGGGGTGCCAGTGCTCCGAGACCTGCTTTTTGACGCGGTTGAAGAAGGTCGCGAAGCGCCACTTCTTCGAGTTGAGCGCCGTCTCCTCGCCGTCGTCGATGTCCTGCAGTGCGTCCTGCGTGCCGCCCCCGATGACGTGGGCGAGCTGCTCCGAGGTCGGGATGAGCGCCGGCGAGCCGCCCGCGGGAAGACCGCCGCCGCTCGACTGCGGGGGCGCGTTCGCGCCGAGCTGGGCGAGCGAGCCGTCGGGTTGCATCTCGCCGGGTTCGTTGACGCCGTAGCTCGAGCCCGCCGGGCGCGCCTTCGCGAGCGGCCCGACCGGGCCGTTGAGCTTGAGGGCGCGGCCCAGATCGGGCTCGCGCATGGCGAGGCGGCCGTCGGGCCGCGCCTCCGCCGTGGCGCGCTTGGCGTCGGGCGCGACGTCACGCGCGCCCTGCCGCGCCTTCTCCTCGAACTTGCCGAGCTTGCGCGTCTCGTGCTCGACGGTGCTGTCGTGCTCGCCCGCGAAGCGCGCCTCGTCGGGCCGCCGCTCCTCGCGCGGCGCCGGCAGGTCGACGACCTGTCCCGGTGCCTTGACCGACTCGATCTCCTTCTCGGTTTCCTCGGCCTTGCGCTTCTCTTCTTCGCGCTCCATGTCGGCGAGGATCTGCCGGGCGGCGTCCTCGTCGACCATGCCGACGTCGATCGATTCGCCCGGGCCGCGCGCCGCCAGCTCGCGCTGTAGGTCCGCGTCGCGCGGCGCCAACCCATAAAAACCCACGCCCAACACGAGCCCGAGCTCCGCATGCACGAGCACGGCGATGGCCGCCCAGAACGCCACCGACCGCTTTCGGGCAGGCGGAGGCCCCGATCGGGAGCGTCGAGCGCTCTCGGCCACGGGCTGACGGTCTTGGGGAGGTTGGCGGGAGAGACTCACCTGCGACCTACCTTCCCGCTATTGTAAGCCTCATTTAGCCGCGGTGGCTATCGGACCAGCGGATTCTCGAAGGTCACGGGCATCGACAGTGAGATCCCGGCCGTCTCGATGCGGCGTGGGAATGGCGCGGCGCGCAGCACGGCTTTCACGGCCTCCGCGTCGAATTCCACGAATCCCGAAGACTTGACGATGCGCGGCCCATCGCCGAGCGCCCCATCGGGCCGCACGACAAAGGTGACGACCGCCTCACCCTGTTCGAGGCGCAGGGCGAGGACCTTGGGGAAAACCAGCACATTCTGAACGCGGCGCTGGATCTCTTGCCGGTAGCGATCGTAAAGACGGTCACGCGTTCGCTCGACCGCATCGGCCGCGAGCTCCTGCGGGCTGCGCGCGCCATAAACGGCCGGCGCCGTACCGTTGCTCGCGCGCGCCACCGGGCCCGGCCCTTGGCCAGGACCACGGCCCTGCCGCGTGTCGACGGCCGCGACGACACCAGCGTGCGAAAAGTCGGTGATGCCAGGGTGCGCCTCGTTCGAGACCGCGCGCCGCGTTTGGTCGTCGGCCAGGCGGCCGCGCGCCTCGACGTCGAACATGCGCGCTCCCGCCTCGACGTCGAGCGGGCCCTCTCCGCGCTCGGGCGCCGGGCGGGGGCTCACCATCGCGAGGTCGAGCGGGACAGTGCGCGCCGCGACCTTGGCGCCCGTGGCCGGGCCCGCGACGTCGGGCGGAGCGGGTGACGGAGCGGGCGGGGGCTCGGGCGCGGCGGCGCTCGACGCGCGCGTCGCCTCGCTCGTGCGCACGGAGTCACCGACGCCCGTGCGGGCCTCGCGCCTCATGGCCTGCGGCGACGACGAGCGCCGCGAGGTGCGCAGGCGCTGCGACTGCGCGTCCGTCTCG
>DASZFV010000245.1:0-2293 GCA_035939455.1 Polyangia bacterium | reverse complement strand
CGCCGCGACTGATTGATTCGGGACCCTGAGAGTCCCGCGCCCCCGGCGCCGGCTCCGGCCGGCAAAGCCGGCCTCCGTCGGGTGATCAAGTCTCGAGGAGTTTTAGGAAGGCGGGCTCGTCGAGGGTCGCGACGCCGAGCTTCGTGGCTTTGTCGAGCTTCGAGCCGGGGCTGTCGCCGACGACGAGGAAGCTCGTCGCGCTCGAGAGGCTGTTCGTCACCTTGCCGCCTAGGGCCTCGATGCGCTCCTTCGCGATCTCGCGTGACATCGCGGCCAGCGTGCCCGTGATCACGAAGGTCTGGCCCGTGAGACGTCCGGCGCGCTTCTGCCGCGCCTCCTCGAGGCGCACGCCGGCGCGCCGCAGCTTCTCGAGCAGCGCGCGCGTCTCATCGCGGTCGAAGAACTCGCGCGCGGCGCCCGCGATGACCGTGCCGACGCCTTCGGCCGCGGCCAGCTCCTCGGCGGACGCGGCCGCGACGCGATCGATCGAGCCGAAGGCGTCGGCGAGCGCGCGCGCCGCCGAAGCGCCCACGTGGCGGATGCCGAAGCCGTAGAGCAGCCGGTCGATGGGGCGCTCGCGCGCCGCCGCGATCGCCGCGAGCAGGTTCGCGATCGATTTGTCCTTGAAGCCCGGGAGCTGGCCAATCTTGCCGGCGTCCAGGAAGAAGATGTCCCCCGGGTCGTCGACGAGCCGGCGCTCGAGCACCTCGGCCGCGGTCCGCTCGCCGAGGTGCTCGATGTCCATGGCGCCGCGCGAGGCGAAGTGGACGATGCGCCCGAGCAGCTGGGCCGGGCAGAGCTTGTTGGGGCAGCGGGCCACAGCCTCGCCCTCGGGGCGCACGATCTCGGCGTCGCACTGCGGGCACCGCGTCGGCATGACGAACGCCCGCTCCTGGCCCGTGCGCAGGCTGCGGATGGGCGCGACGACCTCGGGGATGACCTCGCCCGCGCGGCGCACGACGACGGTGTCGCCGATGAGCACGCCCTTGCGCACGACCTCGTCGGCGTTGTGCAGCGTCGCCATCGAGATCGTGACGCCGCCCACGCGCACGGGCTCGAGGACGGCGAAGGGCGTGATGGCGCCCGTGCGGCCCACGGACACAAGGATGTCGTTGAGCTTCGTCGTCTGCTCCTCGGCCGGGAACTTGTACGCGATGGCCCAGCGCGGGAACTTCGAGGTCGCGCCGAGCTCGTTCTGATCGGCCGCGCGGTCGACCTTGACGACGGCGCCGTCTATCTCGTGCTCGAGGGCGTGGCGGCGCGTCTCCATCTCGGCGACGTAGGCGCGCACGTCGTCGAGCGTCGCGCAGGCGCGCGACTCGGGGTGCGCGCGCAGGCCGTACTCGCGCAGCATCGCGAGCGTCTCGGAGTAGGACGCGGGGATCCTGCCGTCGATCCGGACCAACCCGTGGAAGAAAATGTTGATGGGGCGCGAGGCCGTGACCTTCGGGTCCTTCTGGCGCAGCATGCCGGCCGTCGTGTTGCGCGGGTTCGCGAAGAGGGGTTTGCCCGCGGCCCCGAGCTCTTCGTTGATGCGCTCGAAGTCGACCTTGCGCAGGAAGACCTCGCCGCGCACCTCGAGCCAGTCGGGCGGCGACGTCGTGCGCAGGCGCGCGGGGACGGCGCGGATCGTGCGCACGTTGGGCGTGACGTCCTCGCCGACGTCGCCGTCGCCGCGCGTCGCGCCGCGCGTGAGGACGCCGCGCTCGTAGGTCACGGCGATCGAGACGCCGTCGATCTTGGGCTCGCAGACGAAGGAGGCGTCGCGGCCGAGGCCCTTGCGCACGCGCTCGGCCCACGCGGCGAGCTCCTCGTCGTCGAAGGCGTTGTCGAGCGACAGGAGGCGCGCGGAGTGCCGCGCCGGCGCGAACAGCGCCGAGGGCGCGCCGCCCACGCGCTGCGTGGGAGAGTCGGAAGTGAGGAGGGTGGGGTGGCGGCCCTCGAGGTCGGCGAGCTCTCGCAGCAGGAGATCGAACTGCCCGTCGGTGATCTCGGGCGCGTCGAGGACGTAGTAGCGGTAGCTGTGATGCTCGATTTGGGCGCGCAGCTCGTCGACGCGCGCGCGCGCGGCGGCGAGCTCGTCGTCGGCGGGGTCGTGCATGCCTCATCGTCTATCATGCCGCGGCCCGCGCGACAGCGTTTGGAGGAGGTCAGTGCGCGAGGTGCGCAAGGAACGCCAGCGTCGCGGTGGCGAGGAGGACGGGCAGCGCGAGCCACGAGAGCGCGTGGACGTGGGCGCCGACGCGTCCCGCGCCGCCGGAGACCCGTTGAGTCAGGTCACCCGGTGCCCCGG
>DASZFV010000244.1:0-2743 GCA_035939455.1 Polyangia bacterium | reverse complement strand
GGCCACGGCATCACGCCCGACGTGCCGGTCGACAACGTCGCGGCGCTCGTGGCGGCCGTGCGGAGCGCGTGATGTCGGTCTCGACGAGCGCGCCCGAGGCGCGGGCCGCGCGCCCGACCGGCCCGCGCGCCGCCGAGCGCGAGCCGCTCGGCGTCGTGCTGCTCAACCTGGGCGGGCCCGACTCCCTCGCGGCCGTCGAGCCGTTCCTGCGTAACCTCTTCGCGGACCCGGATGTCATCCAGCTCCCGCCCGTCATCCGCTGGTTCCAACCCCTCTTCGCCCGCCTCGTGGCGCAACGACGCGCGCCCACGGCGCGCGCCGCCTACGTACAGATCGGCGGCCGCTCGCCCATCGCCGAGGAGTCATCGGCGCAGGCGGAGGCCGTGGCCTCGGAGCTCGAGCGGCGCGGCTGGCGCGCGCACGGCGTCGTCGCCATGGGCTGTTGGCACCCGTTCTCGGACGAGGCCGTGGCGCGCCTCGCCGAGGTCGGCATCCGGCGCGCCGTTGCCGTTCCGCTGTTCCCGCAGTACTCGCGCTCGACGACGGGGTCGTCGTTCGCCGCGCTCGAGCGGGCCGTCGCGCGCGCGGGCGGCGCGCTCACCGTCGCGCGCGTCGAGCGCTACCCGGAGGCCGCCGGTTACGTCGAGGCCATCGCGGAGCGCGTGCGCGCCGCCGCCGCCAACGTCCCTCAGGCCGAGCGTTCGTGCGTACCCGTGTTGTTCTCGGCGCACGGCCTGCCCGAGTCCTACATCCGGCGGGGCGATCCCTACCTCGACGACGTCCGCACGACCGTGGCGGCCGTCTCAGCGCGCCTCGGCCTGGGCGCGCGCGCGCGGCTCTGCTTCCAAAGCCGCGTCGGCCCGCAACGTTGGCTTGGTCCCACGACCGATGAAACGCTCGACGCGGTCGCGCGCGAAGGCCACCGCTCCGTCGTTGTCGTGCCCGTGGCCTTCACGGGCGAGCACGTCGAGACGCTGCAGGAGATCGACATCCTCTATAAGGAGCACGCCGCGCGCGCGGGTATCACATGCTTCGCGCGCGCCCGCACCGTGGGGACTCATCGTGCCTTCATCGTCGCGCTCGCGGACATCGTCGAGGCGGCGGCGCGCGAGCGCGGCTGGGCCTAGGTCCGATGCGCGTCGCGGTCGTCGGGGGTGGAATCGCGGGCCTCACGGCCTCCGAGCGGCTCGCCGCCGCGGGTCATGACGTCACGCTGCTCGACGCGGAGCCGCGCGCCGGCGGCCTCATCCGCAGCGAGCGCCGCGACGGCTTTCTCTTCGAGACGGGGCCGCAGGCCATCCTGTCGGGCCGCCCCGACACGGCGGCGCTGCTCGCGGCGGCCGGCGTCGAGGCGCGCGTCCTCTGGTCGCACGAGGCGACGCGGCGCCGCTTCGTCTACGTCCGCGGCGCCTTGCGCGCGCTGCCGTCGAGCCCGCCGGCGCTCCTAAAGACCGACCTGCTCGGCGCCACGGCCAAGCTGCGCCTCGCGCGCGAGCCCTTCGTGCCGAGGAGCGATCCGGCGCGCCACGAATCGGTGCTGGAGTTCCTCGAGCGCCGCTTTGGCGCCGAGGCCGCGCGCGCCATCGGCGCGCCCGCCGTCATCGGAATCTACGCGGGCGACGCCGCCGCGCTCTCGATCAAGAGCGCCCTTCCCCGACTCTACGAGCTGGAACAAAAGCACGGCAGCGTCCTGCGCGGCGCCTTCGCCGAGCGCGGAGCGGGCGTGACGCCGCGGTCGTTCTCCTTCCCCGAGGGACTCGAGGAGCTGCCGCGCGCGCTCGCGGCGCGCCTCGGCGCCCGACGCGTTGTGGCCCGCGTGGCCGCCGTCGAGCGCGCGGGCGCCGGGTACCGCGTGCAACTCGAGTCGGGCGCGCCCGTCGACGCCGAGCGCGTCGTCCTCGCGACGCCCGCGCGCGTGACGGGCCCGCTGCTCGCGCCGCTCGCGCCGGCCGCCGCCGCCGCGCTCGCCGCCGTGCCCTTCGCGCCGCTCGCCGTGACCGCCCTCGGCTTCCGCCCGCCCGCCTCGGGCTCGCTCGACCTCGGCATGGATCTGGCAGCCTACGGCTTCGTCGTCGCGCGCGGCGAGGGGCCTAAGGTCCTCGGCTGCCAGTACGAATCGTCGATCTTCGACCACCGCGCACCGCCAGGCGCCGTCCTCCTGCGCACCCTGCACGGCGGGACGTTCGAGCCCGCGATCGTCGAGGCCAGCGACGACGCCATCGCGGCGAGCGCCGTCGCCGATCTGCGCGCCGTCGCCGGCCTGCGCGTCGACCCCGACTTCGTCTCGGTCTGGCGTCACCCGGCGGCCATCCCGCAGTACGATCTCGGCCACGCGGCCCGCCTGCGCGCCCTCTCGGAGGAGCTCCGCCGCCTGCCGGGATTGCACGTCATCGGCCAGGCCACGAGCGGCCCGGGCGTCAACGACGGCATCGCCGCCGCCGCCGCCCTGGCGCGGGGTTTCGGCTGAGGGCATTCGAGGCTTGATTCCTCGTGTGAGCGGTTGGATCCTTCGCGGCATGTACACTGGAGTCGAACGATGCGTTATCTGAAAGTCCTCTTCGTCCTCTTGATCGTCATGGCGGCCATCGGCGGCGGCGCGGCCTTTGCGTTGCGCGCCGGACGCAACAAGGTCGGAACGCCCGGCC
The DNA here is from genome assembly GCA_035939455.1 of Polyangia bacterium. GTDB lineage: Bacteria > Myxococcota_A > Polyangia > Fen-1088 > Fen-1088 > DASZFV01. Next base: position 98 of record DASZFV010000244.1, on the reverse strand, counting down.
TCCTCAAGCCCGACTTCTTCGTCGTCACGAACGCCATGGGCGTCGCCCTCTTCGCGGCGCGCGTCGCGCCGGGGCCACACGTCATCTTCTTCGACACC
>DASZFV010000243.1:0-9099 GCA_035939455.1 Polyangia bacterium | reverse complement strand
CCACGGATCTGACGACGACGGGGGCCTCTCGGTCCTGGATGCCGGGCATCTCCAGCGAGACGAGCCGCGCGCCCGGCAGGCGATCTTCCCAGACGCGGCCGTAACGGTCAGCGCGCTCACCCGCCGTCTGGTAGTGCTCGCGCCAGTCGGCGGCGGCCTGACCCCGGATGCGCAGGTCCTCCTCGATGCGCGCGCCTCCGTCGGCGGCAAGCGCCACGCGCCAGCGCCGTTCGACGCGGTTGGCGCTCGACGGGAGCACGGGTGTTTCGACCAGACGTGCGCCGCGCGGTCCCACGCGCAGCACCATGACGCCCTGGTCCTGGCTGGGCAGCTCCGAGACGCCCGAGAACTCCGCCGTGCCGTCGAGATAGAGATCGAGCTTCGGGACATACGCGATCGCGTGGTCGAAGACGGCGAGCGAGGCCGGCTCGCGGTCGAGCGCCCCGCTGTGCCGGGTGCGCACGAGCACGAGATCCGCGTCTACGCCGACCTCGCGGAGCATCGCGACGAGCAGCGACGCCTTGTCCTTGCAATCCCCGAAGCGCCGCGCCAGCACCTGGGTCACCTTGTAGGGCTTGTAGCCGTGGATGCCGAACTCGAGGCCCACGTAGCGTGTGCCCGTGACGACCAGGTCGTGGACAGCGCGCACGCGGGCCCGGTCGTCGTCCCCCGTGTGGACGACGGCGCGTGCCGCGCGCCGCAGCTCGTCGTCGGCCGCGAGCTGCTCCTCGACGAGCCGCCAGTACCACGCGCCGACCTGCTCCCAGGTGGCGTACGTGCTGACGTGCAGGTAAGGCGCGACCTCGGCGAGCCCGGGCATGGCCGGCTCCGCGTCGATGGCTGCCACGTCGCGCGCCGAGAACGCGTAGACGCGCTCGGCGCCCGTCTCGGTCACCGTGCGCGCGAGGCCCGGGACGCGGGGCGTGTTGCTGTAGATGGGCCGGCTCGCGGGCGCGATGAGCGTGTACTCCCAGCGGCGCTTGGGCACGCCCTCCGCGATGGTCTCCAGGTCGCCGAAGTAGTCGGCCATCTGGTTCTCGGCGGAGACGTCCTCGATGACATACTGGACCTCGAACACGTCGCCCGCGCGCAGACCCTCGAAGCGGACGACTTCGGCGCGATTGTCGTAGTAGAGGCCGTACCAGGGCTCCGACAGATCGACGTCGTCGCGCTCGGCCATCTCGAGGACCTCGAGCGCGCCGCCCGCGCCGGGCCGGTAGACGCGCGCCTGCCGAATCTCGACGTCCTCGCTGCCCGGCGTGTAACGCACGTCGAGCTCCTTGTTCTCCTCGGCGCCGTGATCGGTCCGAACCGAGACGACGCGCTGGGCGAACGTCTGAGCGAGCCCGTTGGGGTGCACGCGCACGACGCGCCGGTCGAGCAGCACGACGGCGTCGCCCGCGGCGCTCGTCGGGTGGCGCGCGTCGTCCGCGACGACCTCGCGCGCGTCGGCGGCGTACCGGCGTGCGAGATCCTCGCCAGGCGCGCCGCCGGAACCGAGCTCGCGGCCCTCGCGCTCGGCGCCCTCAAGATAGCGCCGCAGGTCAGGGTCCTGCGGTCGGCGGTCCAGCGCCGCCCGCAGGCGGCCAAGCGCCTCGTCTCGCCGGCCCTGCCGGTGCAGCAGCTTGCCGAGGTGGGCGAGCACGCCCGCGTCGTCGGGCAGCCGCGCCACGAGGGCCGCGAGGGCGTCGAGGGCGCGCGCGCCGTCGCCCGCGCCCTCGAGCGCGCGCGAAAGCTCGATCGAGAGCGATGGCAGATCGGGACGGAGCGCCGCCGCCTCCGAAAGCCACGCGATGAAGACCGGCGCGTCGCCGCGCTGCCGGGCGCGCGTCGCGAGCTCGTGGAGGAGCTCGACGTCGCGACGGCGAACCGTCGCGAGGCCCTCGAAGAGACGATCAGCCTCGCGGATCCGTCCCGCGGCGTCGAGCAGTCGCCCCCACTGTCTGCGCACGCGCGCCACCGCCCGTGTCGTCTCCGGCAGGGCCTCGACGCGCGCGAGCGCCACGAGCGGCAGACCCGCGCTCTGCTCGTCGTCGGCGAGCGCCAGCGTCGCGGGCCAGCAGCCGGTGTCGACCGCCAGCGCCTCTCGCCAGCGCGCGAGCGCCTCGGCGTCGCGCCGCAGGGTGCGCGCCGTGTCGCCCAGGCCCGCCAGCAAGAGCGCGCGCGTCGCGCGTGCCTCCTGCGTCGTCCCGCCCGCGTTCACAGCCAGCGCGAGCGCGTCCTCGAGCGCGCGCCGCCGCTCGTCGTCGTCCCGCGCGACGTCGGCGAGCAGCCGCAACACCTCGATGGACGGCCGGCGAGCGCGCGCCGCCTCGAGCGCCGTCGTCGCATCGCGGCCGTCGCGATCGCCCGGTTCGGCCCAGGCCAGATAGCGCCCGAGATCGAGCCACGCCTCGGCGCCCGCGCCGCCAGCCGGCGCGGCCAGCGCCCGCCGGCGCAGCGTCGCCTCGAGGGTCTCGACAGTAGCGGTCCGCCTCGGCGTCGGCGCGCGCGCAACTCTTTCGCCCGCCGGGAGGGCGCCGTCGCCGAGCGCGAGCGCGTGTCCTGCGACGTCGGTCACGCGCAGGTACAGCCTCCAGGACCCATCGGTGACCGTGGTCTTGACGACGACGCGGTTCCACCCAGCGCGCAGGCGCGCCGGTGCCGCGTCTTGATCGAAGGCTGGGCTGCGCACCACGTCGCGCGCGTGGACGAGCGCGCCGTTCACCCACACCTTGACGGGGCCCGGTGAGCCGAGGCGCAGCGCGACGTCCTGATCCCGCGGGCTGCGCGCGAACGCCACGACGTAGGCCGTGGCCTGCGTGTCGGGCCGCAGCATTCCATCGAGCATGAGCGCGCCGTCGCGGACGAGGTCGTCGCCGGCACGCCAGCCGACCGCGCCGAGCTTGCCGCGGTACGATCGCCCGCGCTCCGGGGCGTCGGCCTCCGCCTCCGGCGGCAGCGTCTGCGCATAGTCGGCGCGGCCCTCGCCGAACGGGCCCACGACGGCGTAACGGGAGAACAGCCCCAACGTCGCGCGGGCCGCGCGCGCGCCCTCGGCGTCGCCGGCCTCGTCCAACAGGCGCGCGAGGTGAAAGCTCGCTTGCGCAGCGACGAGGGGGTGACTGCCGGCCGCAGCAGCGCGCCGGACGGCGGGCGCGAGCGTCCCGGGGGGCAGATTCTCTTCGAGGGCGAGCAACTCGATGAGCGGCGCGATCGCCTCCGGACGCCCGTGGCGAGCCTCGAGGCGCGCGCGCGCCCCCGCGAGCGCGGCGTCGAAAGGCCCCGGGGACGGGGCCGGCGCGGCGGTCGCGACGAGCGCGACGCCGAACGCAGTCCGCGCGAGCGCTGCGGCTCCGACGAACATTGAGACCGTTAGTATACCTGCAGTATCCCTGCGCTACGGGCGGTCGAAGTAGCCGCCGATGGCGTCCCGCAGGGCGATGCGCGCCCGGTGCAGGCGCGTCTTGACGGTCGGGACGGAGATGCCGAGCACGTCGGCCGTCTCCTCCGTCGAGAGGCCCTCGACGTCGCGGATGACGAAGACCGTGCGGTAGATGTCCGGCAGCGCATCGACCGCGGCCTGGATGTGGCTGCGCAGCTCCGACGACTGCAACTCGTCGTCGGGCCGCTTCGACCAGTTCTCGCCGGCCGGCATGGGCGTGCCGTAGTTGTCGAGGTAGCCGACGGGTAGCTCCTCGGTCGAGACCTCGGGGTGCCGGCGATGGGCCCGCAGCCGCATGAGCGCCGCGTTCGTCGCGATGCGATAGACCCAGCTGCCGAACTGGGAGTCGCCCTTGAACGTGTCCAGCTTGCGCCAGATCGACACGAACGTCTCCTGCAGGATCTCCTTGGCGTCAGTCTCGTTGCGCAGGATCCGGTACGCGAGCCGGAAGACCTTGTCCTCGTATCGCCCGAGCAGCTCCTCGAAGGCCGCGAAGTCCTCGGCGCGCGCGCGCGCGATCAGTTCCTCGTCGCTGGCGGGGGACGGCGCGTCGGGGTTGGCAACCATCGCCTTGGCGTCGGGCTCAGCAACCGGCGCCTTGGCGTCGGGCTTAGCTGGTGTGTTAGGACTGGGCATTCGTCGGAACGGTCGGAATCATCCCAGATAATCACTCCGATCGATAGCGACGGAAGAAACATGATCGGCGCCGCCGTAAAGTCCATGCGACCCCACCAGTGGGTCAAGAACCTCTTCGTCGCGGCGCCGCTGGTCTTCGCCCGACTCGTCGGTGACACGCACGCCGAGCTCCGCACCGCCGCTGCCTTCACGATCTTCTGTCTCCTGTCGAGCACGGTTTATCTGATCAACGATCTGGTCGATCTCGACCGGGATCGCGCTCACCCCGTCAAGCGGCGGCGGCCGCTCGCCTCGGGCGCGCTCTCGCCCGCCGCCGCGAAGGGCCTCGCGGGCGTGCTCGGCGTCGTCGCGCTCGCGGGCGCGGCGGCGCTCGGGACGGGCCTCGCATTCGTGGGAACGGCCGCCGCCTACCTCGCGCTCAACCTCCTCTATTCACTCGCGCTCAAAAAGGTCGCGTTCGTCGACGTGGCCTGCATCTCGGCGGGCTTCCTGCTCCGCGTGTTGGGCGGCGCGGTCGCGATCCCGGTGCCCGCGTCGCGCTGGTTGCTCGCCTGCACGCTGCTGCTGTCGGCCCTGCTCGGTTTTGGCAAGCGCGCCCACGAGCTGCGCGTCTCGGGCGATGGCGGGCGCGCGCAGCGCGACGTCCTCGGCCGCTACGATCTGCCCACGCTGCGCCGCCTCATGACCGTGCTCGGCGTCCTCACGACGCTGACCTACCTCGCCTACACGCGCTCGATGCACGCCCGCGAGCTCCTCCACGTCGAGCTCGTGTGGACGGTGCCCTTCGTGGCCTTCGGGATCTTCCGCTTCAACTGGATCACGAGCCGGCAGGCCGACGCCGAGAGCCCAACCGACTCGATGCTGCGCGACCCGCTCTTCGTCACGAACCTGGTGCTCTACGGCGCGTCGGTGCTCGCGCTCCTTTACGTCTCGCGCTGATCGCCCGATTGACGGCTGCGCCCGCCGATCGGCGGCGGCGTCGGCGCGCGCGCGTGGTATTAGAGAATCATGTTCGCTCCTCTGTCGAAGGTGGGCGCTTCGTATCTCGCGCCCGCGCTCGCCCTCCTTTTCGGCTTCCCCGCCGTCCCGACGGCTCTCCCGCCTCCCCCCAAGCCGACGTCACCCGACGCGGACCTGCCGCAGCTCTCGTTCGAGAAGTACGTCCTGCCGAACGGCCTCGAGGTGATCCTGCACGAGGACCACCGCATCCCCGAGGTCGCCGTCGACGTCTGGTACAAAGTCGGCTCGAAGGACGAGGCCGACAAGCGTACAGGCTTCGCCCACCTGTTCGAGCACGTCATGTTCCAGGGCTCGAAGCACGTGCCCGAGGACAAGCACTTCGAATACCTCCAGAAGGCCGGCGTCTCGAACGCCAACGGCTCGACGGGCACGGACCGCACGAACTACTTCGAGGTCGTGCCGTCGAACCAGCTCGAGCTCGCACTGTGGCTCGAGAGCGACCGCATGGGCTTCCTGCTCGACCGGCCAGGCTTCAAGGAGACCGTCGACGTGCAGCGCGACGTCGTCAAGAACGAACGCCGCCAGCGCGTCGAGAACCGCCCCATGGGGCTCGTCGAGCGCGTGGAGCTCGAGGCCCTCTATCCGCCCGATCACCCCTACCACCACGAGGTCATCGGCTCGATGGAGGATCTCTCGGCGGCCTCGGTCGAGGACGTCAAGGCCTTCTTCCGCACGTTCTACGTGCCGAACAACGCCGCGCTCGTCATCGCTGGTGACTTCGATCGCGCGCGCGCGCAGGAGCTCGTCGAGAAGTACTTCGGGCCCATCCCGCGCGGCGGCGCCGTCCCGCGCCGCGCCGCCGTCATGCCCGCGCGCGCCGCCGCCCACGTGATCGCCATGGAGGCGAAGGTGCAGCAACCCCAGCTCACGATGGCGTTCTCGACGCCCGCGAACTTCGCGCCTGGCGATCGCGACCTCGACGTGCTCGCGAACCTGCTCGGAAACGGCAAGTCGTCGCGCCTGTACAAGCGCCTCGTCTACGAGCTCAAGATCGCGCAGGGCGTCTCGGCGGCGCAGGACAGCCAGATGCTCGCGAGCGACTTCGAGATCACGGCCTCGCCCATGCCGGGCCACACGCTCGACGAGCTCCTGACAGTCATCGGCGAGGAGATCGGCAAGCTTCAGACGGCGACCGTCGACGCGGTCGAGCTCGAACGCGGAAAGAACCAGATCGAGTCGGCCAACGTGCGCGCCCTCGAGGCGCTCATCGCCCGCGCCGAGCGCCTCCAGCACTACAACTACCTGATGAACGATCCCGGCTACCTGGCCGAGGACCTGCGGCGTTACCGGGCCGTCGACGCGCAGGCCGTCCAACGCGCGGCCCAGTCGTACCTCAAGCTCGACGCCGCGGTCATCGTGAGGGTGGAGCCTAACCCGGCGGCTCCCATCATGGGAAGGGTAGTGAAAAAATGAGGCGCGCAGGCGCGTCCTGCTTCGCGAGCCTCCTCGCGACTGCTTGCGCGCTCGCCGGTGCCTTTTTCGTGTCGAGCTGCGCCTCGGCGCCTCCGCCTCCCCTGCCCGCCCCGGTCTCGAGCGCGCCGGTTGCCGCCGCGGCGCCGCCCGCGCTCGCGGCCGTACCGACCCCGTCGCCTCGCGAGACGCCCGACGCCCCCTTCCGCGCGGCACCGCCACCGGGAGGGCCCGAGCCGACCTTCGAAGTGCCGGCCTTCAAGCGCTTCAAGCTCAAGAACGGGCTCGAGGTGGTTCTCGTGGAGTTTCACGATCTTCCGCTCGTGGACTTCAACCTCGTCGTGAAGTCGGGGGGCGCGGCGAACCCGGCCGAGCTCTCGGGCCTCGCCGACATGACGAGGCGCATGCTCGACGAGGGCACGAAGACGCGCAGCGCGCCCCAGATCGCGGACCAACTCGCGACGCTGGGCGCCGTCCTCGGCGGCGGCAGCGGCTGGGACTCCTCGAACGCCAGCCTGTCCGTGCTCACGAGGAACGTCGAGGCCGCGCTCGACGTCTTCGCCGACATCGTCACGGCGCCGGCCTTCGATCAGAAGGAGTTCACGCGCGTGCGCGACAACACGCTCACCGCGATCTCCCGCCGGAAGGACAGCCCGCCGACGGTGGCGGGCCTGGCGTTCGCGCGTGTTCTGTACGGCGCCAAGCATCCCTACGGTTGGCCCATGACGGGCGTGGAGGCGTCGCTCAAGAAGATGACGGCCGCCGACCTGCGCAAGTTCTACGAAGCGAACTGGCGGCCCAACAACGCCGTGCTCATCGTCGCAGGCGACCTCACCGAGGCTGCCCTTCGGCCGAAGCTCGACGCCGCCTTCAAGGCGTGGCGGCCGGGCAAATCGTCCGCGCGCAAGCTGCCGGCGCCCGGCCCCGCCGCGGGCAAGACCAAGATCTTCCTCATCGACAAGGCCGACGCGCCGCAGTCCTCGATCCGCGTGGGCCTCGTCGGCATCGAACGACGGAGCCCCGACTACTTCCCCGTGACGGTCATGAACATGATCCTGGGCGGCGGGTTCTACCGCCTCGATCTGAACCTGCGCGAGGGCAAGGCCTGGACCTACGGGGCGCGCTCCAGCTTCGACGCGCGCCGAACGCCCGGGCCCTTCTCGGCGGGCGGCGAGTTCGTCGCCGCCCACTCCGCGGAGTCCGTGGGCGAGATCCTCAAAGAGGTGAATGGCATGCGCGACGCCGACGTCACCGACGCTGAGCTCGCCCGCGCCCGCGACCAGATCACGAAGTCCTTCCCCGCGCGCTTCGCGACCCGCGGCCAGGTCGTCGCGCAGCTCGCCGAGATCGCCGTGTACGGCCTGCCCGACAGCTACCTCGCCGATTACGCGAAGAACGTCCGCTCGGTCTCCAAGGACGACGTTCGCCGCGTTGCGCGCAAGTATCTCGATGCCGGGCGGCTCTCCATCGTGGTGGTCGGCGACCAGAAGGCCCTCCTCGACCCGCTGGCAAAGATCGCGCCCGTGGAGCTGCGGGATGTGGAGGGTAACCCCCTGCCAACCGTGGCCCCGGTGGCGCCGGGCGCGAGCAGCGCGGGCAAGCCCGCGAGGTAGCCGCGCGGGGCCTTGCTCGCTCGCGACGCTCGCCCCGGGCCCTACGGGATGCTGGGGTTGCTCGCTCGCTAGGCTCGCCTCGAGCCACCGGGTATCCCGTGCAGCCGCCTGTTGCGGGTCGCGACAAATTCCGCTGCTCGGTCCGCGGCTCGCTATCGCCGCCGCGTGCGCATCCGCCCTCTTCATTCTCCGAATAGGGCGCTCCGGCGGATGCGAGCGTAGCGAGCGAGCAAGCCGGCCTAAGGCAGCAACGATCCCTCGCCCGGCCGCAGCGAGGAGAGCAGGGCGAGATTGTGCTTGGCGTCCTCGTGGTTTGGGTCGAGGCGGAGCGTCTCCTGGAACGCCGTGGCGGCGTCCGTGAGGCGGCCCATGCGTAGGGCCACGACGCCGCTGAAGAAGCGAATCTCGGCGTCCTGTGGCGCGGCGGTGGTGGCGGCGGTGACCTCGCGGAGGGCGTCATCATAGCGCCGGGCGGCTGACAGGGCGAGCGCGTAGTTGTAGCGGACGCCCGCCTTGCTCGGGCGGCGCGTAGCGGCGCGCGAGAGGAACCAGATGGCCTCCTTGACGTGGCCGCGGCGGAAGGCGATGGCGCCCAGGTTGGAGTAGGCGTCGCCCAGCATGCCGGGGAAGCGCGCGGCCTCGGTGAACATGCGCTCGGCCGTGTCGAGACGTCCGGCTTCGTAATAGGACGCGCCGAGCAGGAACCAGGGCCGCGGGTCGTCGGGCGTCATGCGGCGCAGCCTCTCGTAGTAAGCGGCGGCCTTGGCCGGCTCGCCCTTCCTCCGGTAGAGGTCGGCGGCCACCTTGAGCGCGACGGCGTTCTTGGGACGGCGTCGCAGCACCTCCTCGTACGACTCGAGGGCGGCGCTCACGTTGTCGACGCTCGCGTAGGCGGCGGCGAGCTCGAGGCGCGCGTCCAGGTCCTCGGGATCGAGGCGCACGATCTCGGCGAGCTCGGTCGCGAGCTCGTTGCCGGCGCGCCGCGCCGCGAGCACG
>DASZFV010000242.1:0-3539 GCA_035939455.1 Polyangia bacterium | reverse complement strand
GGGATCCGCCTCATCTCGTATCGAGGCACGCCGCCCGGACCGGCCCGCGGGCTCGTGCGGCTCGTCGCGCTCGCGGTGAGCTTGCTGCCGGCCGGCCTCGGTTGGCTGTGGGCCCTCTTCGATCGCGAGCACCGCGCGCTGCACGACCACCTCGCGGGCACCTACGTGATCCTCGAAGAGTAGGGTCCGCCTGGTCGCTGGCCGCCGGGTCGGAATCCAGGTACCCTGACCGGGCACCGATGGCTGCGCGCCTTTCCGATTGCCTCGTGCGCGATGGGCTGATCCGCGCGGACGTCGTGCGCGCCGCAACGGCGCGCCAGGCCGTCTACGGCGGCGCGCTCGATACGGCCCTCCTCGAGCTCGGCGCTCTCGACGAGCCGACGCTCTGGAACGCCCTCGCGAACGCGACGGGCGTCCCCATTCCCGATGCCGCGCTCTTCGAGAACCCCGACGCGTCGGCGGCAGCGGTCTTCGACGCGGCGTGGTCGCACCGTTGCCGCGCGGTTCCGGTGGGCCAGAGCGGCGGCGCCCTGCAGCTCTGCTGCAGCGAGCCGCTCGACGAGGCCCAGCTCGAGGCCGCCCAGGCCGCCCTCGGCGTGCCTTTCGAGATCTACGTCGTCCCCGAGGTGCGGCTGTCGGCGGCGCGCCAGGCCGTCTACGGCGAGCTCATGCCTCCTCGGCTGCTGGGTGTCCTCGCGCGCTTGCTGGGCGCCCAACCGGTGCGCAAGTGGGTGAAGGCGCTCGCGCCCGAGCAGCCCCGGCCGGCCGCGTCCGAGGCGGCGACGGCGGGGACGCCCCCGGGCCAGGTGGCGCCTGGCGCCGCGCCATCCGCCCCCGACGAGGGTGAGCTCGCCGAGGCGGAGTTCGACGTCCCGGTGAACACCTACACGACCGAGCCGGCCGACATCATCGAATCTCGGGCCTCGCGCGCGGCGGCCGAGACGTCCGCGGCCGACGAGGTCGCCCGCGCCCTCGCCAGCACCGAGGGCGCGCGGAAGGCGGCCGCGGCGGGCGCGGAGGTGGCCCCGAGCGGAGATGGAGCGGCCGCGGCGGGAGAGCCCCCGCAGCGCGCCTACATGCGGACACCCATCGGACGCCCGACGCTCGAGCTCCCCGGCGGCGACAACGAGGATCAACTGTGCCTGGTTGCCGACGACGCCGAATCGGAGGCCCGGCTCGCGGCCCTGCGCGTCCTGCGCACGCGCCTCGGCCGCCCGCGCGTGCGCCAGCTCGCCGACAAGCTGCGCGCCGACCTCGAGGGCCCGCCCGAGCGCGGGGTCCTCGCCGCCGCGGCGCTCGGCGAGCTGCGCGACGCGCAGGCCGTGCCCGCGCTCATCGCGGCCCTCGAGGCGCCACCTTCGGTCGCGCGCACGGCCGCCCGCGCGCTCGTCGAGATCGCGCAGCAAGACTTCGGTCAGAACCGCAAGAGGTGGCTGGCCTGGTGGGAGCAGCACAAGAGCGCCGACCGCGTCGCGTGGCTGCTCGAGGGCTTGTCACACCGGTCCCAGGAGATCCGATTCTCGTCGTCCGAGGAGCTGCGGCTCATCACGGGCGAGTACTTCGGCTACCACTTCGACCTGCCCAAGCGCGAGCGCGAGGAGGCCAAGGAGCGCTGGCAGGCCTGGTGGTACCAGTCGGGGCACGCGCGGCTGCCCGACAAGAGCTGACCGGCTCCCTGAACGTCGCGAGGGACCGCGGGCGCCTACCGCTGGCCCCCCGGCGCCGTAAGGGTTAGATTCCGCGCCCATGTTCGAGACGCTCACGAAGGGCTTTCGCAACGCCAAGCAGCGGTTCCAGGGGCTCGCCGAGCTCGACGAGGCCACCGTCGACGAGGCGCTCAAGGACGTGCGCACCTCCCTGCTCGAGGCCGACGTCGGCTTCGACGTCGTGCAGGATTTCTGCAAGCGCATCCGCGAGAAGGCCGTCGGCGTCATCGTCAAGGTCAGGGCTTCCTCGAAGGAAAAGGTCCGCCGCGTCTCGCCCGAGGATCACTTCGTCAAGTTGTGCCACGACGAGCTCATCCAGCTCATGGGCCCCGTCGAGACGGGCCTCAAGTTCGCGAAGAAGGGCCCGACCGGCGTCATGCTCGTCGGCCTGCAGGGCTCGGGCAAGACGACGACCATCGGCAAGCTGGCGCGTTACCTGGAAAAGCACCACAAGCGGCCGCTGCTCGTAGCCGCCGACGTGTACCGCCCGGCCGCCATCGAGCAGCTCCAGATCCTGGGCAAGCAACTCGACATCCCCGTCTACGCCGAGCCCGGCGGCAGCCCACCCGACATCTGCGAGAAGGCCGTGCGCGTCGCCTCGGAGACCGGACGCGACGTCATCCTCTTCGACACGGCGGGCCGCCTCGCCATCGACGAGCCGCTCATGCAGGAGCTCGCCGAAATCGACCGGCGCGTCCACCCGGGCAACATCCTGCTCGTCGTGGACGCCATGATCGGTCAGGACGCCGTGGCCACGGCCAAGGCGTTCAACGACCGCCTCAGCCTCGACGGCGTCATCCTCACGAAGCTCGACGGCGACGCGCGCGGCGGCGCCGCGCTCTCGGTGAGGGCCGTCACGGGCAAGCCCATCAAGTTCGTCGGCATGGGCGAGTCGTCGGACCGCCTCGAGGAGTTCCGCCCCGACGGCATGGCGAGTCGCATCCTGGGCCGCGGCGACGTCGTGGGGCTCATCCAGCAGTTCGAGGACGTCGTCGACGAGGAGAAGGCCGAGCAGGACGCGGTCCGCATGCTCAAGGGGAAGTTCGACATGAACGACTTCCAGGAGCAGCTCGGCGTCCTCAAGAAGATGGGGCCGCTCGGCGACATGATCGAGAAGATCCCCGGGATGGCCGACGCCATGCCCCAGGGCGTGCAAGTCGACGACAAGGAGCTCGTGCGCATCGGCGCCATGATCTCCTCGATGACGGAGGACGAGCGGCGCCACCCCGAGCGCTTCGTCGTGACGAGCTGGGAGGAGATCGTCGACGGCGGCAAGCGCAAGAAGAAGCGCAGCGCCTTCTACGCCACGGGGCGCCTCAGCCGCGTGGCGCGCGGCTCCGGGCACAAGGAGCAGGAGGTGGCCGACCTGCTCAACCGCTTCGCGATGATGCGACAGATGATGATGCAGCTCGGGATGTCGACGGGCCTGCTCGGCAAGATCCCCGGCTTCAAGCAGGTCGCGCAGGCCAAGAAGCTCATGGGCATGGACGTCAACGCGCTCGCGAGCATGATGAACACGCCCTCGGCCGAGCGCGGCGGCTTCCAGGCGCCGAAGCGCAACGTCGATCGCGCCAAGGAGAAGCGCAAGCGCAAGGACGCCCGCAAGGCCCGCAAGAAAGGGCGCGCGAGGCGCTGAGTCAGCCTCGGGGCCTAAAGATCGCGACGACGGCGACGGCGAGGAGCAGCAGGACCGAGACGGCGACGACGACGGTGAGCTGAGTCGAGCTGCGCTCGGGGGGGGCTGAGGAGACTGGCTCCGGGATGGGCGGTGATGGTGGAGGCGGAGAGGCGCCTGGGGACGCGGGGGCACGGTGGTGGGCGGGTCGGGGGGGA
>DASZFV010000241.1:0-7365 GCA_035939455.1 Polyangia bacterium | reverse complement strand
CGTCACCGTCCCAGATGACGCGCGCCTCGAAGAGATCGCCGGGCGAAAAGCCGATGGTCTTCCGCCGCTCGGCGACCCGGAAGCGCGCGCCCCCCACGACGTCCTCGTCGTCGAGGACGCGGTTCGCGACGGTATACAGCTCAAAGAGGCTGCGGTGGCTCGACGCGAGGTGTGCGAGGCCGCGGCGCTCGACGAGCGACCAGCCGCCGCGCGCCTCGCCGAGGGCATGCACGACGGGCGGCGCGCCGTCCGCGCACGGGCGCTCGAGCACGTACCACTCGAGGAAGGAGGCCATGCGTCCGTCGAAGAGCTCGGCGTCGTCGTCGAAGACCTTGCCAGCGCGCTCGAAATATTCGTCGCGCGCGCGCATGGCCGTGACCTTGTGCTCGCCGGCGCTCCACCGCTCGGCCAACCGGTCGATGATCCCGTGGATCGTGAGCTCGACGCCCGATGCGGAGGCGCGCGTGGCCCCGTCGCCGGTCGAGCGGGGCGCGTCGGTGTTGCGCTTGCCCACCGTCAGCTCTTGCGGCGCTCTTCCATGAGCGCGCGAAAGCGGTCGAACAGGTACGAGGCGTCGTTTGGGCCGGGCGACGCCTCGGGGTGATACTGCACGCTGAAGACCGGTAGCGTCCCGTGACGCATGCCTTCTACGGTTCGGTCGTTGAGACTCACGTGCGAGAGCACGGCGCGTCCCTCCATCGAATCGACGTCGACGGCGAAGCCGTGATTCTGCGAGGTGATCTCGACCTTCTGCGTGCCGAGGTCCATGACCGGGTGGTTGGCGCCGTGGTGACCGAACTTGAGCTTGTACGTCTTGCCGCCGAGGGCGAGCCCCAGGATCTGGTGGCCCAGGCAGATGCCGAAGACCGGCAGCTTGGCCGCGCAGAGCTCGCGAGCCGCTTCGACGGCGTAGCCGACGGCCGCCGGATCGCCAGGGCCGTTCGAGAGGAAGACACCGTCGGGCTTGAGGCGCAAGACCTCCTTGGCCGCCGTCTGGGCGGGCACGACGGTGACCTGGCAACCCGACGAGCGCAGGCGGCGCAGGATGCCGCGCTTCATCCCGAAGTCGTAGGCGATGACGCGGTGGCGCGACTCGGGCGCGTCGGCGAAGGGGCTGCCGGCGGGATCGCCCGGGCGCGGGCCCGCCCAGACCGTCTCCGTCCACGAGTAGGCCTTGTCCGTCGTCACCTCGCGCACGAGATCGCGCCCCTCGAGCGAAGGATGGGCGCGCGCCTTGGCGACGGCCGCGGCCGGGTCGGCGGCGTCGCGGCTGATGACGGCGCGCTGAGCGCCCGACAGGCGGATGCGGCGCGTGACGGCGCGCGTGTCGATTCCGGTGATGCCCGCGACGCCGTGGTCCCGCAAGAGCGCGTGCAGCCCGCCCGAGGCGCGCCAATTCGACACGGAGGGCGACAGCTCGCGCACGACGAAGCCCGAGCACCAGGGCCGCGCCGACTCGAAGTCGACCGGGTTGATGCCGACGTTTCCGATCTCGGGCGCTGTCATCGTCACGATCTGCCCGCGGTAAGAGGGGTCCGTAATGATCTCTTGATAGCCCGTGATGGCCGTGTTGAACACGATCTCGCCCGCGCCATCGGCCTCGGCGCCGAAGCCGAAGCCGCGGTAGATCGTCCCGTCCTCCATGGCCAAAAGGGCTGGCGGCAGCCCGCCCGTGACGGAAGCGGCCGACGGCAGCCCGCCCGTCTCCGAGATCGCTTCGCTGAGCTCGTCTGGGGCCGTCACGAGAGCCTCTCCCCCGAATATACGATCCGACCGCCCACGACCGTGAGCGTCGCGCGGCCCCGCATCGGGCGGCCAGCGAAGGGGGTGTTGCGGGAACGCGAGCGCAGGCCGGCCGGCACGCAGGTCCAGGCTGCCTCGGGGTCGATGACCGTGACATCGGCGAGACGGCCCTCCGCCAGCGTGCCGCCGCGCAGCCCGAAAGCCGCCGCGGGCCCCGTCGTCATGCGGCGCACGAAGTCCGCGGGCGAGAGGCCCGCCGTGCGCACGAGCTCGAGCACGAGCGCGACCGCCGTCTCGAGACCGATGACGCCGAAGGCGGCCTGCTCGAACTCGACGTCCTTCTCGACGGCCGAGTGCGGCGCGTGGTCTGTCGCGACGGCGTCGATCACGCCCTCGACGAGCGCGACGCGTAGCGCCTCGACGTCGCTCACGGCGCGCAGCGGCGGGTTGCACTTCGCGTGCGTGTCATAGGTCGCGCAGGCCTCGTCGGTGAGCATGAGGTGATGCGGCGTGACCTCGCAGGTTACGGGCAGGCCGCGCCGCTTGGCCTCGCGCACGAGGCGCACCGACTCGGCGCTGCTGATGTGCGCGACGTGGTAGCGCGCGCCCGTGAGCGCGCAGAGCTCGATGTCGCGCGCCACCATGGCCGACTCGGCGGCGGACGGCTGCGCGCGAATCCCGGCGCGCGTGGAGACGATACCCTCGTTCATCGCGCCCCCCGCCGACAACGTGAGATCCTCGCAGTGTTGCACGACCGGCAGGCCGAACGTGCGCGCGTACTCCATCGCGCGGCGCATGAGCTCGGCGTTCATCACGGAGTGGCCGTCGTCCGAAACCGCGACGCAGCCCGCGTCGCGCAGCTCGCCCATCTCGGCGAGCGACTCGCCCATGAGGCCCTTCGAGATCGCGCCCACGGGGTAGACCCGCACGACACCCACCTCGGCCGCGCGCCGTACCATGAGCTCGCTCACGGCGCGGTTGTCGTTGGGCGGAACCGTGTTGGGCATGGCGCAGACGGCCGTGTAGCCGCCCGCCGCCGCGGCGCGTGTTCCCGTCGCAATGTCTTCCTTGTACTCTTGGCCTGGCTCGCGCAGGTGCGTGTGCAGATCGATGAGGCCGGGCACGACCCAGCACCCGCGCGCGTCGACGATCCGCACACCCGCCGGCTGGCCGCCGGCGAGCCCCGCGCCGACCCTGGCGACGACTCCGTCCTTGAGGAGCACATCGGCGTCCGCGTCCATGCCGCGGGCGGGATCGATGACCCGGCCCCCTCGCAGACAAATATCCATGCCGGGACCCTTTGATAGGTGGTACGGATTGGAAAATCAACGACTAAGAATCACGCGAGGAGTCGCCCGCCTCGCCGCCCGCCAGGAGGTACAAAACGGCCATGCGCACGGCGACGCCTCGCGACACCTGGTCGAGGATCACGGCGCGGGGGCCGTCGGCTATCGCGGGATCGAGCTCGACGCCCCGGTTGATGGGTCCCGGGTGCATGACGATGGCGTCCTCCTTCGCGAGGCCGAGGCGGCGCGCGTTGAGGCCGAAGTAGCGCGAGTACTCGCGCGTGTTGGGGAAGAGGCTCGTGCCCATGCGCTCCTTCTGGATGCGCAACATCATGACGACGTCGGCGCCCTCGAGCGCGGGCTCGATGCGGTCGTGCACGACGGCGCCCATCTCGGCCAGGCCCGGCGCGAGCAGCGTGCGCGGGCCCGCGACGCGCACCTCGGCACCGAGCGCGCGTAGCGCCCAGATGTTGGAGCGCGCCACGCGACTGTGGCGGATGTCGCCGCAGATCGCGACGCAGAGACCGGCGATCGCGCCCTTGTGCGCGCGGATCGTCGAGCAGTCGAGCAGCGCCTGCGTGGGGTGCTCGTGCGCGCCGTCGCCGGCGTTGACGACGGCCGCACCAATGCGTCCCGCGAGCATCGTGGCCGCGCCCGCCTGCGCGTGCCGGATCACCACGACGTCGGGCGCCATGGCGTCGACGTTCTTGGCCGTGTCCATGAGCGTCTCGCCCTTGATCGTCGACGACCCCGAGCCCGAGATGTTGACGGCGTCGGCCGACAGGCGCTTGGCGGCGATCTCGAACGACGTGCGCGTGCGCGTCGACGGCTCGAGGAAGAGGTTCACGACCGTCTTGCCCCGCAGGGTCGGCACCTTCTTGATGGGCCGCTCGTTGATCTCGAGGAACCGCTCGCCCAGATCGAGGATCGTCAGCAGCTCGGCGGCCGCCAAGCCCTGGGTGCCGAGGAGGTGGCGGTGTGGAAAGGCGCTCATGCGGGGCTCCCCGCGTCGCTCTCGTTGCCGATCGCGGCCGGGTCGACGCGCTCGCGCAGCACGACGCGGTCCACGCCGCCCAGCTCCTTCAGCATCACGCGCACGGACTCGCTGGCCGTCGTCTGCACGGAAATGCCGACGAAGTCCGGCTGGATCGGCAGCTCGCGGCGGCCGCGGTCGACGAGCGTCGCGAGCTTGACCGCGCGCGGGCGGCCGTAATCGGCGAGCACGTCCATGGCGGCGCGCACCGTGCGGCCGGTGAAGAGCACGTCGTCGACGAGGACGATGGTCTTGCCATCGATGGGCTCAGGGAGCTCGGTGGGACCGATCTCGGGCTTGGGCAGTCCACTGAAAACATCGTCGCGGTACAGCGAGATGTCGACGGCGCCGAGGATCGGCCGCGCGGCGGCGTCCTCGGCCTCCGCGACGAGCTCGACGAGGCGCTGGGCGAGAAACGCGCCGCCCGTGCGGATGCCCACGAAGTAGAGCGGCCGC
Organism: Polyangia bacterium; assembly: GCA_035939455.1. Classification (GTDB taxonomy): domain Bacteria; phylum Myxococcota_A; class Polyangia; order Fen-1088; family Fen-1088; genus DASZFV01. The sequence continues at coordinate 2,847 of DASZFV010000241.1, read as the reverse complement.
TCGCCCTGCGGGACCCGCGCGAGGATCTCGAGCGCGAGGCGCCGCATCGTGCTCGCGACGCCGGCCTCGTCGAGCAGCTCGCGCCTTTCGCGCAGGTCGCTGTCGGGAGGCGGTGGACGCGGCGTCACGTCAGAGATAGTACCGGACAAAGAGGTCGCTGAGCACGTTGGCGACGCCGCCTGGACCGACGACGCCCACCGACCACACGCGCGCCTCCGCGGCGCTGACCCAGCGAAAACCGAGGCCGGTGTCGAGGCCCAGCGAGAGGGCCGGCACGCCCACGAAGCCGAAGTGCAGCTCGCCCTCGAGGGCGGCTCGCACCGTGACGAGCGTCGTCGTCGTCGCGCCGCTGTGGCCGGGAGAGAACCAGACCAGGCTCGCCTCCGGGCTGGCCGCGACGGCGAAGTGGCGCCAGTTGCCGAGCAGGACCGACACGCCCGCGATGGGCCCGAGCCCGACGTAGGTGTCGAGGGTGTGGCCCGCGTCCCGACCGCCGCCCAGCCCGAAGGCCAGGCCGCCCGTGAACGCGAGATTGCGCGTTTGCCAGTACCGCACAGCCAGCGCGCCCAGGCTCACCGAGCACGGCGTGGTCTGCGCGCTGGGACAGGCCGCATCGGCGCGCAGGTCAAGCGGGAAGGGAGAGGTGTCGATGCGGCGGATCTCGATCCCGAAGTGACCGACGACGGCGTCGTGATCCGAAGGCGCGGGCGTCTCGTCGGCGGTGGGCACCGGAACCACGACGCGCGTGGCAGCCGGCGCGGGCGCCGGCGCAGCTCCCACGAGCGGCACGTCCTCCGCAGACCCGACGAGCGGCACGTCCGCCGCGGGCGAGGTCGCGGGGGGCGGTGACGCCACGGGACCGGGCTCGGGCGCCGGGGAAGGCGGCGCGGCCTCGGCGGCGGGCACGAGCGGGGCCGGCCGCGGCGCGGACGATGTCTTCTCTGCGCGTGCGCTGACCGACGCCAACAAGAACACCGCCGCGACCCCGGCGGGCCCGATGAGGCCGAGCTGGCCGACGAACCCTCGCGGGCGAGCCGCGGGCCCGAGGCGCTGACCGGCATCGCCCAATCACACCCCCTTGTCGTAGATGCAGATCGAGGGCGTCGCGCCGGCGTCCGCCGTGGCGGGATCCGCGCAGAGATCCCCCTCGGTGCCACCGTCGGAGCGCCGACCAGCCGCCGCGCCGCCGTGACACCCGGAAGCGGCGACCAGCGCCTCTAATGCCGACAAACCGGCCACGCCGAGCCGGCGCGCGCCAACCAAGTTAGAGACCTCCACTGGGCCAGGATGTATCACGAAAGGAGCCACGACCGCGAGTTCCCGCCTCGTCGGATCCGGACGCGTGTAGACTTTGAACATGGCGCCGCGTGCCGCAATCCTCCTCATCGGCAACGAGCTCCTCTCGGGCAAGGTCGACGACGAGAATGCCCGTTATCTGACGCGCGAGCTGCGCGCTCTCGGCGTGACGCTCGCCCGCGTCGAGATCATCCCCGACGACGCGGCCGACATCACCGAGACGGTGCGCGCGCTGGCGGCGCGCCACGACGTCGTCTTCACCTCGGGCGGCGTCGGCCCGACGCACGACGACGTGACCCTCGGCGCCGTGGGAGCGGCGTTCGGCATGTTGGTCGCTCGCAACGCCGAGCTCGAGGGGCTGCTGCGCGCCGGCATCGGCCCCGCTCTCCACGAGCGCGACCTGCGCATGGCCGACGTCCCCTCGGGGGCGCGCCTCGAGTACGGGCCCGGCGGCCCGACGGCGATCCCGGGCCGGGCCGGGCGAACCTGGCCGGTCGTCGTCGTCAACAACGTCTGGATCCTGCCCGGCGTGCCGTCGATCTTCCGGCGCAAGTTCGAGTCGGTGCGCGAGCTCTTCCGCGCGCCCCCCATCCACGCGCGCGCCGTCTACTCGCGCGAGAGCGAGGGCCCCATCGCCGGCGCGCTCGACGACGTCGTCGCCGCGTTCCCGACCGTCGAGGTCGGCTCCTATCCCCACCTCGAGGCGCCCGACTACCGCGTCAAGATCACGCTCGACGGGCGCGACCGCTCGGCCGTCGACGCCGCCACGACCCAGCTCGTCGAACGCCTGGGCGCCGCCGTCGTCAGGACCGAGTAGCGGCGGCGCGCGGCCCGCGCCCCGCGTGGTAGAAAACCGCCCGATGGCCGACGTCCCACCCAGCGTCAAGGGCATGAACGACGTGCTGCCGCCCGAGGTTTCGAAGTGGCACTTCCTCGAGCAAAAGGCACGCGACGTGCTCGAGTCGTTCGCCTACCGTGAGGTGCGGACGCCCATCCTCGAGTACACGCCGCTCTTCGTGCGGTCGGTGGGCGAGGTCACCGACGTCGTCGAGAAGCAGATGTACACCTTCGACGATCGGGACGGCCGCTCGGTGAGCATGCGGCCCGAGGGCACGGCGAGCGCCGTCCGCGCGTACATCGAGCGGGCGCAGTGGAACCAGGAGTCGGTCACCCGCTGGTACTACCTCGGCCCCATGTTCCGGCACGAACGGGCCCAGCGCGGTCGTCTGCGCCAGTTCCATCAGGTGGGCGCGGAGCTCTTCGGTGTCAACGAGCCGACCGTCGACGCCGAGATGATCGCGATGCTCGTCGCGCTGCTCGTCGACGTGGGCCTGCCGGCCAGCGCGGTGCAGGTGACGATCAACTCGCTGGGCGAGCCCGAGGAGCGCGCCGCGTATCGGGATGCGCTCGTGACGTTCTTCACGGCGCACGAGGGCGCGCTCGACGACGAGTCGCGCCGCCGCCTCGGGCTCAACCCCCTGCGCATCCTCGACTCGAAGAGCCCCGACGTGCAGGCCCTCGTCTCCAAGGCGCCCGTGCTGCTCGACAGCC
>DASZFV010000240.1:0-5740 GCA_035939455.1 Polyangia bacterium | reverse complement strand
TCTTCGGGCGCTCGGCCACGAGGGCCTCGGTCGTCAGCATGAGCGAGGCCACGGAGGCCGCGTTCTGCAGCGCAGCGCGCACGACCTTCGTGGGATCGATCACGCCGGCCTTGACGAGGTCCTCGTACTGCTCGGTCGCCGCGTTGAAGCCGAAGGCGCCCTTGCCGTTCCTGACCTTTTCGATGACGATCGAGCCGTCGACGCCCGCGTTGATGGCGATCTGACGCAGAGGCTCCTCCGCCGCGCGGCGGATGATGTTGATGCCGTACTGACGATCGTCGTCGAACTTCAGGCCGTCGAGCGCCGAGATCGCGCGGATGAGCGCGACGCCGCCGCCCGGGACGATGCCCTCTTCGACGGCCGCGCGCGTGGCGTGCAGCGCGTCCTCGACGCGGGCCTTCTTCTCCTTCATCTCTGACTCGGTGGCCGCGCCGACCTTGACGACGGCGACCCCGCCCACGAGCTTCGCGAGACGCTCCTGCAGCTTCTCGCGATCGTAGTCCGAGCTCGTGTCCTCGATCTGCGTGCGGATCTGCTTGACGCGCCCCTCGATCTCCGGCTTCTTGCCGGCACCCTCGACGATCGTCGTGTTGTCCTTGTCGACCGTGACACGCTTCGCCCGCCCGAGGTCCTTGAGCGTGACGCTCTCGAGCTTGATGCCCAGATCCTCCGTGATGGCCTGGCCGCCCGTGAGGGTAGCGATGTCCTTGAGCATCTCCTTGCGGCGATCGCCGAAGCCCGGCGCCTTGACGGCGCAGACGTGCAGCGTGCCACGCAGCTTGTTGACGACCAGCGTGGCGAGCGCCTCGCCGTCGATGTCCTCGGCGACGATGAGGAACGGCTTGCCCGACTTCGCGACCTGCTCGAGCACGGGCAGCAGGTCCTTCATGTTCGAGAGCTTCTTCTCGTGGATGAGGATGTAGGCGTCCTCGAGCACGGCCTCCATGCGCTCGGCGTCCGTCACGAAATACGGCGAGAGGTAGCCGCGGTCGAACTGCATGCCCTCGACGACGTCGAGCGTCGTCTCCATCGACTTGGCCTCCTCGACGGTGATGACGCCCTCCTTGCCGACCTTCTCCATGGCCTCGGCGAGGATGTCCCCAATGAGGGTGTCACCGTTCGCAGAGATGGTCCCGACCTGGGCGATCTCGGTCTTGCCCTTCGTGGGCTTGGCCTGCTCCTTGAGGTTCGCGACGATCTTCGTGACGGCGGCGTCGACGCCCCGCTTGATGTCCATCGGGTTGTGGCCCGCGGCGACGAGCTTCGAGCCCTCCGTGTAGATCGCCTGCGCGAGCACGGTGGCCGTCGTCGTGCCGTCGCCCGCGATGTCGGAGGTCTTCGAGGCGACCTCCTTGACCATCTGGGCGCCCATGTTGGCGAGCTTGTCCTCGAGCTCGATCTCCTTGGCGACGGTGACGCCGTCCTTGGTGACCGTGGGCGAGCCCCACGACTTCTCGATGATGACGTTACGACCGCGCGGGCCGAGCGTCACCTTGACGGTGTTGGCGAGGATGTTGAGCCCGCTCGCGATGCTCTGGCGGGCGCTCTGTGCAAATACGATCTCTTTGGCTGCCATGACTGTCTCCGTTCTACGTTGGTATTCCTACGTTGGTATTCTGTTCAACCCGAGTGATGACGAGCTTTGCTCGTCTGAACGAGCGCGGGAGGGTTTGGGAACCCTCCCAGGGTTCCCATTATTTCGATGACGAGCTTTGCTCGTCTGAACGAGCGCGGGAGGGTTTGGGAACCCTCCCAGGGTTCGCATTATTCGATGACGGCGAGGACGTCGTCCTCGCGCAAAATCAGGTGCTCGGTGCCGTCGATCTTGATGTCGCTGCCCGAGTACTTCGAAAAGAGGACCTTGTCTCCCGCCTTGACCTCGAGCTTACGCAGCGATCCGTTCTCCTGGACCTTCCCGGCGCCGACGGCGACGACGAGCGCCTCCATGGGCTTCTCTTTCGCCGTGTCGGGGATGTAGAGACCGCCCGCGGTCTTCCCCTGCTCCTCGAGGCGCTTCACCAGAATGCGGTCGTAAAGTGGCTTGATCTTCATCTATCTTTCTCCTTTGTGCAGTCGTGGTTCGAAATGCGCGCCCGTCTCGATCAGGCGGCACCTGGCTTTTTCGTCTTGTTGGGCCTGTCGCCCGCCGCCTTCGTCCCGCTGGACGTCTTCCCGCTGGTCCCGCTGGTCGCGCTCGCGTCGGGCTTGGTCTCTTTGGTCTCTTTGCTCTCTGTGGCGGTGCCCGAGGCGTCCGAGGACGCGCCCGCGCTCGAGTCCTTGGCCGCGCCCGCAGGTTTGGGCCCGGCGTAGAGGTCGGAGTACCAGCCGCCACCCTTCAGCGTGAAGCTGGTCTGGCTGATGAGCTTCTCGACCTTCTTCGCCTTGCATTTGGGGCAGGTGCGGACGGGCTTGTCCGACATCTTCTGCCACTCCTCGAAGTGGTGTCCGCAGGCGCCGCAGGCGTACTCGTAGATGGGCATCGGCCGCACGGAGCATAGACACCGTTCCCGGTCTGTCAAGCGACAGCCGAGAGTGCTAATTAATGAAAAAAGACTGTTTAGTTATAGTATGTTACAAGCAAAACCAGATCGCGGTCACCCCGAGACATGATTGCGGTAGCGTGCGAACCGGCGATGTCGGACGTCATCAAGCCCGAGGGTTGGCCCCGGCCGAGCGGCTTTTCACATGGCGTGCTCGCGCGGGGGCAGATGCTCGCGATCGCGGGACAGATCGGCGCCGGGCCTGACGGGCGCCTCGTCGGGAACGACCTGGTCGTGCAGTTCGACAGGGCCCTCGGCAACGTCTTGGAAGTGGTGGGCGCCGCGGGCGGACGGATCGATGATCTGGTCTCGATGACGATTTACGTGCTCGACCGCGGGGCGTACGTCGCCGCTCGCGAGGCGTTGGGAGGGGTCTGGCGGAGGCGCGCCGGGCGGCACTACCCGGCGATGACGCTCGTCGAGGCGCGCGGCCTCGCCGCGGCGGGTGCGCTCGTCGAGATCTCCGCGCTCGCGGTGCTGCCGTGACGGACGAGCTGCTCGTCGCGCGCGCGGCCGACGGCGTCGCCACCGTCACCTTCAACCGCCCCGAGACCATGAACGCGCTGACGTTCGAGGGCTATGGCGCGCTTCGTGACACGTTCCGCGGCTTCGCGGGCGAGGACGCCGTGCGCGCCGTCGTGCTGACGGGCGCGGGCGCGGGCTTCTGCTCGGGCGGGGACCGGCACAAGATCGTCGCGCCCCTCGCCGACATGAGCGCGGAGCAGATCCTGGCCTTCACGCGTCTCGCGGGCGACACCGTGCTCGCGATGCGCGAGCTCGAAAAGCCCATCGTGGCCGCCGTCGGGGGCGCGGCCGTGGGCGCGGGCGCCGTGCTGGCGCTCGCGGCGGACTTCCGCGTCGCGTCCGAGCGCGCCCGCTTCGGCTTCGTGTTCGCGAAGCTCGGCCTCTCGGGCGCCGACATGGGCGCGACCTGGCTCTTGCCGCGCTTGGTGGGCCTCGCGCGCGCCACCGAGCTGCTCATGCTCGGCCACCTCATCGACGGCGAAGTCGCGAACCGGTTCGGCCTCATCAACTATTACGTTCCACACGCAGAGCTCGCGACGACGGCGCGCGTCCTCGCTGCGAAGCTCGCGGCCGGGCCTACGGAGGCGCACGCCGTCACGAAGCGCATGCTCAACCGCGAGGCGCACCTCGACCTCGGAGCCGCCATCGAGGCCGAGGCGCTCGCGCAGGCCGAGTGCCTGCGATCGGAGGCCTTCCGAAGGGCGGCGCGGCGCCACGGCGACGGCTGAACGATGCGCCCGTTCACCGACGATCGCCACGACCGGCTGCGCGACAAGCTCGACGGGCTGGTGCGCACGCTCTCGCCCCGCGCGGCGCCCGACGACGCCGCGCGGTTCCTGGCCGAGGCTGGCGCGCTCAAGCTCTGCGTCCCGTCGAGCTACGGCGGCGTCGCGGACGACGTCTCGCCCCTCGCCCTCGTCGTCGCGCGCGAGGTGCTGGCGGGCGTCGCGGCCGATTGCGACGCCGCGCTCGCCGTGCAGACGCTCGCCGCGCTGCCCATCGCCTGGGCGGGGACGAAGGAGCAGCGAGAGCGCTGGCTCCCGGCCCTGGCGCGCGGCGAGGAGCGAGGCGGCTTCGCGCTCACCGAGCGAGACTCCGGCTCCGACGTCGGCGCGCTCGCGACTACGGCGAGCCGCGACGGTGACGGCTATCGGCTCGATGGCGAGAAGGTCCTCATCTCGGGCGCGGTTGCCGCCACGGTGCTCGTCGTGTTCGCGCGCACGGGCGAGCGCGGCGCCAAGCGCGCGGTCTCGGCGTTCGTCGTCTCCAAGCTGACGCCGGGGCTCTCGCTCGCGGCCACGCCGAACCTCGGCGAGCACGAGCTCGCGAACGTTCGCCTCGAGGGCGTGCGCGTCCCGGCGTCGGCGCGCCTCGGCGAGGAAGGCGACGGCGTCGCGCTCGCGCTGCGCACGCTCGAGCTCATGCGTCCCACCGTGGGCGCCGCCGCCTGCGGCATGGCGGCGCGCGCGCTCGCCGAGGCGCGCGCGCTCGTGCGCGGGCGCCTCCGCGGCGGCGTCGCGCTCGCCGAGCACGAGAGCGTGCGCGCCAGGCTCGCCGAGATGGCGACGGATCTCGAGGCCGCGCGGCTGCTGACCTACCGCGCGGCCTGGCTGCGCGAGACGACGACTCCCCAGGCCCGCCTCGACGGCCCGGCTTCGATGGCCAAGCTGTTCGCGACCGAGGCGGCCGGACGCATCGTCGACGCGGCCGTGCAGCTCCACGGCGGGATGGGCGTCCTGCGGGGCGTCGTGGTCGAGCGCCTCTATCGCGAGGTCCGCGCGCTGCGCATCTACGAGGGCGCGAGCGAGATACAGAAGCTCATCATCGCGAGGGACTTGCTGTGAGCCCCGGCGAAACGGACGGGCATGATTCGCTGCTCGAGCGCCTGTATACTCCAACCCGCCCGATGGCTGAAGGACGCCCGTGAAGATCCTGCCCAGAGCGTTCTCGATCGCTTCGATCCTGCTCGGCCTGTTCCTCGTGAGCCGAACCTTCATCCTCGAGAGCAGGTACGCCTCGGCCATGCCGCGCGGCCGCGACACCGTGGCGGGTCGCGTCACGCCCGTGGTCGTCGGTCACGAGACGCGCGTGTACGTGACGGAAGCCGAGGCCAAGACCCTGGACACGGCGCAGACGTACTTCACGTTTGGCTGGCCCTTCGTGGTCCTCGGCGTGCTGCTGGCCGCCGCGTCGCGCGAGCGGCGTCCTCGGTTCGTCCCGACGGAGAGCGACAGTCCGTGGACCGAGCGGCGCTGAACGCGGCGTCGGCACCACAACGAGACATCAACTGACCACGGCCCCTTTGAGCGCCGCGGGCTCGCAAGCAAGATTGCGGGCTCGGACGGAGCTATGATACCGTAACTGTTCCTTAAGCTATGGGAACTCTTGGCGTAGCGACTGTGGCTACCAGAGGGCGGGTGGGTGCCATCGCCGCTGCGTCGACCCTCATCGTCGGGCTCGCCGGCTGCGGCGGCCACTCTTCGGGAACCCCACACGCAGACGCCAGCGCCGACGGTCGCTTCGACGCGCGTGACGCGGCGGCCGAGAGCCGGGACGTGCCAGCCGAGGCGCCATCGCCAGACGCCGCGTGCATAGGGGACGCGGCGGTCAAGCGGGCCGCCGGACAGGCCTGTGGCTGCGCGTCCGACTGCGCGAGTAACTTCTGCGTCGACGGA
>DASZFV010000239.1:0-21006 GCA_035939455.1 Polyangia bacterium | reverse complement strand
GGGCGCTCGTCCTGTGGGGGATCGCGCTCGGCATGGTCGGCGTCGTCATGGGCGTCGTGCTCCGGCGCAAGCTCATCATCGCCGAGAACCTACCCTTCCCCACGGGCGCGGCGACGGCCGAGGTCATCGAAACGATCTCGGCGTCGCGCCAAACGGCGATGTACCGCGCGCGCTTGCTCATCTCGACGGCGATCGCGGCCGGCATCTTCGCCTGGTTCCGTGACGGTCGCCCCAGCGTCATTCCGCAGTCGACGGCGTTCGGGGGGGCCGTGCTGGGCGTCTCGCTCGCGAGCCTCACCGTCGGCGTGAGCTGGAGCCCCCTTCTCGTCTCGACGGGGGTGCTCATCGGATTTCGCAGCGCCGCCAGCATGCTCCTCAGCGGGTTCGTGAGCTGGGTTTGCATCGCGCCCTGGCTCGTGCGGAGCAACATCGTGTCGGGCCCGGGCTTCGCGCCGAACGCCGCCTGGCTCATGTGGCCCGGCCTGGGCCTCCTGCTCGCGAGCAGCTTCGTCCCCCTCGTGCTCGATTGGCGGGGCCTCGCCCGTTCGTTCCGCGACATCCCGGCGCTGCTGCGCCGGCGCGTCGTCGCGGAGGACGCCAGCCTCGCCGCGGATCGCTTCCGGCTCGCCAAGCCGCTGCTCCTCGCGAGCGTCGTCGTGATGCTCATCCTCGGGAGGGTCGCTTTTCATCTCTCGCCCGGCGTCACGCTCATCGGGGTCCTGCTCGCGCTCGTGCTCGCCAACGTGTGCGCGCGCTCGGCCGGCGAGACTGACCTCGCCCCGACGGGCGCCGTGGGGACGCTCACGCAGCTCATGTTCGCGGGCAATGGGAACGTCGCGACGCTGTTTGCGGGCTCTATCACGTCGGGCGTGAGCTCTCAGACGGCGCAGACGCTCTGGGCGCTGCGCGCCGGGCACCAGATCAAGGCGTCCGCGCGGGCCCAGGTGTGGGCGCAGATGCTGGGGGCGGTGTTGGGAGCGATCGTGTCCGTGCCCGTCTACATCGTCATCGTCAAGGCCTACGGCCTCGGCACGGAGACCATGCCGTCGCCCTCGGCGCTGACGTGGAAGGCGACCGCGGAGGCGGTGCGGGACGGCTTGTCCTCCATGCCGCGCCACGCGCCGCTCGCGGGCGCCATCGGTTTCGCATTTGGAGTGATCTTCGCGACGTTGTCGCGGGGACGCTGGGGCCGGTTCATGCCCTCGCCGGCCGCCATGGGGATGGCCGCGCTCTCCCCCTTCTCGCTGTCATTCTCGGTTTGCGTGGGCGGCGTGATCTCACTGGTCGCGGGGCGGCTGCGGCCGTCCGCGGCCTCGTCGTCGGCCTTGATGTCGGTTGCGGCGGGGGGAATCGCGGGCGAGTCGGTCATGGGCGTCATCGTCGCCATCCTGATCTCGGTCGGGCTCCTCTAAGTCCGCCGGCGCCGCTCGAGCGCCACGCGCGTCGGACTCGGGGCGTTTTGTTGACGCGGGACACACAAGTATAACCGTGTCGTCTTTTATGCGTTGACATAAGTAAGCTAAAGTCCATAAAATGACCTCACAAAACCAACACCTCGGTCTGTGGATCGGGGCCCTGAAGGAGGACGTATGAGGCGGAAGATCACGTGTCTTTTCACTATGTTCATGATTGCCGCCAGCTCCTTGGCGGCGCGTTCAGCGAGGGCAACAACAACGGTTTCCATATTCAATCTGAGTGACCACAGCCTCATCGCAGATTTCGAGGACGCCACGAATGACAACTGCATCATCACGCAGACCCACATTCAGTTTTCGGAGTCGGTCACGCAGATCGCTGGCCCGCCAATCGTGGGCCCGCCGACGACTTTGGTGACGGTCGTCTACGCGAACTCCTGCACCGGCGACTTCATCGAGTTCGACGGCGGCACGACGACGCAGACCTTTCAGATCGCGCAGGATCTGGGCTCGGCCACCCTGGCGGGCACCGCCCCTGCTTTCGATCAGGACGGTAACAGCACCAGCGTCAGCTTCAACATCAGCTGGACGGCCAACGCGCCCGTCCAGTCGGTGCAGCAGAAGACCGTGGTGACCCGGACCTCGAGCAGCATGACAGTCGATCGCTTCAAGTTCGAGGTGCGCACCTCCGACGTCAGCGGCACCGTCTCGGCCGTGATTCCTCAGCTAGGGCCGCCCGCGCTCGACCTCTCCCTCTTCCCCGAGGGCGGTTCTATCGGCCAGAACGTCTCGGGCACGCGCACGATCACCTTCAAGAGCCCGTAGGCGGGCGCGCCGAGTGGCGCCTCAGGACTTCGCGGCGGCGGTGAAGTGTACGCCCGCCACGTTTTCCTGCGGCGCCCAGTTGGCGATCGAGAGGAGCTCGCCGCCGACGATCTCCTTGCCGCCCGGCGCCTCGGCCGAATCCTTGATCGCCGCCTTGTCGACGTGCATGGAGATGTTGACGTGCACGCCCGCGTGGGCCGTCGCGCGCGCGGCCAGCTCCTCGGCGAGCGTGTTGGCGAGCGTCGTGAGCTGCTCACGCTGATCGGTGGCCTCTTTCGAGTCGCCGGAGAGCACGCGGGCGCCGATGAGCGCGCTGCCGGTCTGGAGCGGCAGCACGAGGCCCGCGCTGCGGAAGGCCTGCTCGGCCGTGTCGAGGATCATGGACGTGTCGTCGAGGACCTCGTCGCTCTCGGCGTCCGCGTCGCCCGCGATGCGGATCTCAACATAGATCGCGGCGGCGCGCGCCGAATCGTCGCCGCCCACCTTCTTGACGCCGACGGCGTCGCGCAGCGCCTCTATGAAGGCCTTGGCGCTGGGGAAGCGCCGATCCGCGGTCTTCTCCATGCAGCGCAGCGTGATGGCGTCGATCGCGAGCGGGATGGCCGCGGCCTGGCTCGGCCGAGGCGGCGGCGCCTCGAGGTGCATGCGCTCGATGTCGGTCATCGTCTCGGCGCGGAAGGGATACTGCCCGGTGACCAGGTGGTAGAGCACGACGCCGAGCGCGTAGATGTCGGTGCGCGGGTCGACGCCATCGCCGCGGATCTGCTCGGGCGCCATCGTGTAGGACGTGCCGAGGCGGGTGCCCACGACGGTGAGGCCCGCGTCGCCCGCGTCGGGGTGCATGAGCTTCGCGATGCCGAAGTCGAGCAGCTTGACGACCTGTTTGCCGTCACGCTGCATGATGAGGATGTTGCTGGCCTTGAGGTCGCGGTGGACAATGCCCTGATCGTGCGCCGCCTGCAGCGCCGAGCAGACGGGCTCGAGGATCTGGTAGACCTCCGTGGGCGTGAACCGACCGCGTTCGTTGAGCAGCGAGCGGAGATCGGTGCCCTCGAGCAGCTCCATGACGTAGAACGGGCGCCCGTCGGGCAGCTCGCCGAACTCGTAGATGTCGACGATGTTCGGGTGCTTGATCATGTTGACGGCCAGCGCCTCGCGCAGGAAGCGCGCCACCATCTGCGGCGAGGCGGCGAGTTCCCGCCGCAACACCTTGACCGCGGTCTTGCGTCCGAGAAGGCGGTGCTGGGCCTCGTAGACGGTGCCGCCTCCCCCCGACGCCAGCTCCTTCTTGAGGACGTACGCGCCGGCCAGCGTGCCGGGCTTGAGCTGGTCGGGGTCGACTGCTTGCGCCATAACGCCCGCGGCCATGCCCGGCCCCAGCGCACGTGTCTTGTCGTCTTCGTCTTTGGATGCCATGGGCCGTTAGACGGAGATCACCCGCCTCTTTCGGTATCGGAGGCTCCGTGGCAAACATTTAGGTCATGATTGACTCACATTGTCACCTGGACTTTGCCGACTACGCCGATGATCGCGCGGAGGTGCTGGGGCGCGCGCGCGGCGCCGGGATTTCGGCCTTCGTTTGCATCGGCTCCGGAAAGGACACGATCTCGGCGCGGCAAGCGGTCGCGCTCGCCGCGGTCGAGAGCGACGTGTTCGCGGCGGTGGGCATCCACCCCCATGACGTAGGGGGTATGAGCGAGGTCGACTGGACCGAGCTCGACGGCCTCGCGCGCGCGCCGCGCGTCGTGGGCATCGGGGAGACCGGCCTGGATTATCACTACGACCGCTCGCCGCGCGACATTCAGAAGGCGGCGTACGAGCGCTTCATCGCGCTCGCGCGCGTCGTCCGGAGGCCGGTCATCTCGCACGTGCGCGACGCGCACGAGGACGCCGTCGAGATATTGCGCGTCGCCGGCGCGGCCGAGGTGGGCGGCGTCATCCACTGCTTCACGGGCGGTGTCGCGGAGGCCCGCCGGTACCTCGATCTCGGTCACCACCTGTCCTTCTCCGGAATTCTCACCTTCAAGAACGCCCAGCCCATTCGCGAGGCAGCGGCCTTTGCGCCGCTCGAACGCCTCCTCATCGAGACGGACGCGCCCTACCTCGCGCCCATTCCGCACAGGGGCAAGCGCAACGAGCCGGCCTACATCGTCGAGACGCTGCGCGTCCTCGCCGAGGTGCGCGACGTCGCCGTGGGCGAGGTCGAGGCGGCTACCGTGGAGAACACGCGACGCCTCTTCGGGCTCCCGGCCTGAGGGCGCCTCGTCGCGGGGCGTCGATTGACCGCGGCGGCGGCGCTCGCCATACTAGAGGCTCATCGTGAGCAACTCGGCGCCGGTTCGCGTTCGTCTTCGCTATCCGGATCTCGAGACCTTCGTCGAGCGTTTCGCGCCCAACGTCACGCGCGGAGGCCTCTTCATCGCGAGCCGCGCGCCGCGTCCCGTGGGCGACCTGTTCGCGTTCGAGGTGCAGATCGCGACCGGTGACGTGGCGCTCGCCGGCGAGGGCAAGGTCATCTGGGTCAAGGAGTTCAACCCGAGCGAGCCGAACAAGGCCCACGGCATGGGCGTGCAGTTCATGGCGCTGTCCACGACGTCGCACGCGCTGCTGCAGCGCATGCTCGCGATCAAGGGGACGCAGAGCGTGCCCGGCGCGCCGCGAGGGCTCACACAGCCGCTCGTGACGCTGCAGGCAGGACGGGCCCCCGGCGCGCCGCGGCCGCGCATCGACACGAACGTCGATCTCGCGGCGGAGTTCGGCCTCGACGAGACGGTCCTGCGCCGCGCCCTCGAGCGGGCCCGGGGACCCGGCGTTCGGCTCGGCGAGGACGATCTGCCGGCGCTGCTCGCGGGCGAGCCCGTCGAGCGCGTGACGCTCGCGCAGGCGCTCCACGACTTGCCCCGGATGCTCGACAGGTCGCGCCGCCGCAGCGGCGCCCTGCGCACGCTCGAGGGCCTCGCGACCCTCGAGAAGGCAGCTTCGCCCGCGGAGCCGGTCACGCCTGGCAACGGCGTCGCGCCTCACGCGCGCGAAGACTAATCCGCCCCACGAAGACTAATCCGCGCCCGAAGAGGTCGGTCGGGAACGGCGTCGCGGCGAGTCGCTCAGGCAGGTCATGACCTGGCGGCCGAGGTCCGTGTCGAAGCCCTGCGTCCAGGGCGCGAGGACGCCGACGACCTGCCCCGTCTCGTCGCAGAGTCCGGCCACCGTCTCCGCGCGGGCGCCCACGCGCGCGGCGCGCACGCATCCCGAGGCGTCGCAATAGCGGAGAACGATGCGGCCGCGGGCCGCGAGCGCGAGGATCTCCGCGTCGGACGCGGCGAGGCGCGGCCCCGGGCCGGGCGCGGCGATCGGGACGATGCGGCCCGCCGGGATGGCCCAGGTGAACGGCGTCGCGCGTCCCTCGACGCGAACGTGAGTCGTGGCGTCGAGGCCGCCGGCCGAGGTCACCTCTCCGGGCAGCAGCGCAGCCGCGCACAGCCACGCCACGCCGTCGGCGAGGCCGAGCAGCTTACCACCCGAGCGCGCGAAGGTGCGCAGCGCCTCGAGGGCCTCCGTCGTGGGCGCCGCCTCGAGCCCCGGCGGGATGACGAGGACGTCGCCGCCGGGTGACGACCCCGGCGCGTAGAGCTCGACGCGCACGCGCTAAAGCCCGAGGTTGCGCCGGATACGCGCGATGGGCTCTTCGCTGTCGGGCACGAAGGTCTTGCCCGTGACCAGCTCGCAGACCTGGATGTACCGGCGCGCAGCCTCGACGCGAACGTCGTCCGTCAGCTCGGGGGGTGAGCCGTAACCCTTGTAGCCCTGGTCGGCTAGCGTGCGGCGCACGTACTCCTTGTCGAGGCCGCGCGGCTCCTCGCCGCCCTCGAAGCGCGTCTGATAGTCGCCGGCGTACCAGTATCGCGACGAGTCCGGCGTGTGGATTTCGTCGATGAAGCAGAGCGAGCCGTCGGGCTTGCGGCCAATCTCGTACTTCGTGTCGACGAGGATGAGGCCGCGCTCGAGCGCCGTCTTCTGGCCAAAGGCAAAGAGGCGCGCGCACATGCCGGCGGCGGCGTCGAAGTCGGCGGCGGAGAGCGCGCCCATCTCGAGGATCTCGGCGCGCGACACCGACTTGTCGTGGTCGCCCTTGCCGGCCTTCGTCGAGGGCGTGAGCAGCGCCCTGGGCAGCCTCTGGTTCTTCTTCATGCCGTCCGGGAGCTCGTGACCGCAAAACGTGCGCGCGCCGTTCTTGTAATGCGTCCAGATCGACGTCGACGTCACGCCCGTGATGTAGGCCCGCATGACGAACTCGACCGGCAGGAGCTGGCACTCGACGGCCACCATCACCGTCGGATCGGGCACGCTGATCACGTGGTTGGGGACGAGGTCCGCCGTAAGGTCGAACCAATGCGCGGCCATCTGGTTGAGGACTTGGCCCTTGAAGGGGATCGTGCCGAGGACCACGTCGAACGCGCTCAGACGATCGCTCACGATGAGCGTGCGCCTGCCGTCCTTCGTGTAGCAATCGCGGACCTTGCCCTCGTACTTCTCGCCGAGCGCCGGGAAGTCCGTCGCGTCGAGCGTGCGGCCGAGTTGCGCGCACAACATCGACTCGTCGACGGGTGCCTTCGGCGCGGGCAGGATTTCTGGAGTCGTGGTTGCCATCTGAGCCTCCGTTAGTCCGCGGCGTCGGCGAGCGCGCGATCGATGATCGTGCCGGCGTGCCGCAGGTGATGTTCAAGGTCGAACGCCTTGTCGATCTCGGCCGCCGAGAGCTTCGTGCACAGCTCCGCATCGGCGCCCAGCAGCGCGCGAAAGCTCCCCTCGCCCGCCGCGGCTCGCAGCGCGCTCGTTTGCACGAGCTCGTAGGCGGCCTGCCGCGCCATGCCCTTGCGCACGAGCGTGAGCATGACGGCCTCGCTGAAATAGAGGCCGCCCGTGAGGTCGAGGTTCTTGCGCATGCGCTCGGCGTTGACGACGAGGCCGTCGACGAGGCCCGCGGCGCGGCGGACCATGAAGTCGGCGAGCCCCGTGGCGTCGGGGCCGATCACGCGCTCGACCGACGAATGCGAAATGTCGCGCTCGTGCCACAGCGCGACGTTCTCCATGGCCGCGTCTGCGTACGAGCGCAGGAGGCGCGCGAGCCCGCACAGGTTCTCCGACAGGATCGGGTTCTTCTTGTGCGGCATTGCCGAGGAGCCCTTCTGGCCCTTGCCGAAAGCCTCGGTGGCCTCGCCCACCTCGGTGCGCTGCCAGTGCCGCACGGTGAGCGCGATGCGCTCGACGGCCGTGCCCGCGCGCGCGAGCGCCTGGAAGAGCGCGGCGTGGCGATCGCGCGCGACGATCTGCGTGGGCACGACCTCCGGGCGGAGCCCGAGCGGCGTCAGCGCCGCGAGCTCGATCTTCGGGTCGAGGTTGGCGTACGTGCCGACGGCGCCAGCGATCTTGCCGACGGCCACGCCGTCGCGCGCCGCCACGAGCGCGCGCCGCGCGCGGCCGACCTCGGCGTAGAAGCCGGCGAAGACCAGGCCCGCCGTGATGGGCTCGGCGTGGATGCCGTGGGAGCG
Source organism: Polyangia bacterium (assembly GCA_035939455.1). Classification (GTDB taxonomy): domain Bacteria; phylum Myxococcota_A; class Polyangia; order Fen-1088; family Fen-1088; genus DASZFV01. The sequence goes on along the minus strand of DASZFV010000239.1, from coordinate 13,217 downwards.
GCCGATGGCGGGAGTCGCGCGGTGCTCCTGGGCGCGGCGGCGGCAAGCGGCGCGCAGGAGATCGACGCCCGCGAGGATCTCGTCGGTGGCGGCCACGAGCTGGAGGGCGAGCGCCGCGTCGAGGACATCGGACGAGGTCATGCCGAGGTGCAGCCAGCGCGCCGGCTCGCCCGCGAGCTCCTCGACGTGCGTGAGGAACGCGATGACGTCGTGGCGCGTGCGCTCCTCGTGCTCGAGGATGCGTCCCGGATCGAGCTTGCCCTCGGCCTTGGCGCGCACGGCGGCGGCCGTGCCCGCGGGAACCGCGTTGAAGGTCTCCATGGCCTCGCAGGCGCCGAGCTCGATGCGCAGCCACGTGTCGAAGCGAAATTGATCCGACCAGAGTCGCAGCAGCTCGGGGCGCGTGTAGCGGGCGATCATCGGTGCCCGCCCCTTCTAACGAAATCGCGCGAGCGATTCAAGGCAGGAGGACGGTCGATCCCGTCGTTCGCCGCGCCTCGAGATCCCGCTGCGCCGTCCCCGCGTCGCGCAGCGCGTAGGTGCGCCCGATCTCGACCTTGACGGCGCCGCTGCTCACGACGTCGAACAGCGCGCGGGCCGCCTCGACGAGCTCGCCGCGGGTCGCGACGTAAGCGACGAGGGCCGGGCGCGTCAAGTAGAGCGAGCGCGCGCCGCCGAGGGCCAAGATGTCGACGGGCGGCACGACGCCCGAGGAGTTGCCGAAGCTGACGAGCATGCCGCGCGGCGCGAGGCAGTCGAGCGACGTCGAAAAGGTGCGCTTTCCCACCGAGTCGAAGACGACGGGGACGCCCTTGCCGTCCGTGAGCTCCCTGACGCGCGCGACGACCTCGGCCGGCGTGCACGCGTCGTAGTCGATGACGTGGTCGCAGCCGCGCTCGAGCGCGAGCTTCACCTTCTCGGGGCCGCCCGCCGTGCCGATGACGCGTATCCCGAGGTGGCGCGCCCACTGGCAGGCGATGCTACCCACGCCGCCCGCGGCAGCGTGGAAGAGCACGGTGTCCCCGGCGGCGACTCGCGCGCAGCGGCGCAGCAGGTACTCGGCCGTCAGGCCCTTGAGCATGGTGGCCGCGGCGGTCCGGTCGTCGATGGCCGTCGGCAGCTTCACGAGCCGCGCCGTCGGGACCGTGCGCACCTCGGCGTAGGCGCCGTGAACCGAGCAGTAGGCGACGCGGTCGCCCACCGCCACCTCGGTCACGCCAGGGCCCACGGCCTCAACGACGCCCGCGCCCTCTTGCCCGACGACGAACGGCAGCGGCAGCTTGTAGACGCCCGTGCGGTTGTAGACGTCGACGAAGTTGAGGCCGACCGCCGTCTGGCGAACGACGGCCTCTCCCGGACCCGCGTTCGGCGCGGGAACCTCCTCCCACGAGAGCTTCTCGGGGCCGCCAACTTCGTGAACGACCATCGCCTTCGGCATGGGCAACGATCTAGCACGGGGGCCCGCGCCGGCTACACGCGCGTCAGACGCCGAGCAAGGCTCGCAGGTGTTTGACGAGCTTCTTGGCGCCGCGTGCGCTGCCGGGCACGACGAAGATCGTGTCGTCGCCCGCGAGCGTGCCGAGCACGTCCGGCAGGTGGGCGTCGTCGAGAGCGCGGGCCACCGCCCCGGCCGCGCTCGCCCTCGTGCGCACGACCACCATGAGGCCGTTCGTCTCGACCGACTCGGCGAGGCGGCGCACGGGCTCGATGGGCAACCCGCCCGCGTCGTTCTCGATGACGTATCGCGGTCCCGCGGGCCCCGAGCCGCGGCGCACGCCGAGCGCCGCGAGATCGCGCGACAGCGTCGCCTGCGCCGCGCGGATGCCGCGCGCGCGCAGGCGCCGCTGCAGCTCATCCTGGCTGGGCACGGGGCCGCGCGCCAGGATCTCGCGGATGGCGTCGCGGCGCGAAGCCGTTCGAGCGGTCGTCGTGCCCCTGCTCGCCATCAGGTGACGAGCGTCCCCACGCCGCGATCCGTGAAGAGCTCGGCGAGCACGCTGTGGGCGACGCGCCCGTCGACGATGTGTACGGCCTTGACGCCGTGGGCCAGCGCCGTGAGGATGGCCTGCGCCTTGACATGCATGCCGCCCCTGATGACGCCGGTCCTGCCGAGCATGGCCTCGAGGTCGGCCTTGCGGATCTCGGAGATGAGGTTGCCCTCGCCGTCGAGGATGCCCGCGACGTCCGTGAGGAAGATGAGGCGCTCGGCCCCGCAGGCGGCCGCGATCTCGCCGGCCGCGACGTCGGCGTTGATGTTGTAGCTGGCTCCGTCGAGGCCGAACCCCACGGGGGAGATCACGGGGATGTAGCTGCGCTCGAGGAACATGTCGAGCAGCTCGGAGTTCACCGAGTCGATCTCGCCCACGAAGCCGAGATCGGGCTTGCCGGGCGCGGGCTGGAGCTTCGAGGCCGTGAGCAAGCGCCCGTCCTTGCCCGACAGGCCGATGGCGTTGCCGCCGAGCGTGTTGAGCAGGCCGACGATCTCCGTGTTGATCTTGCCAGTGAGCACCATCTCGACGACGCGGACCTCCTCGAGGCCCGTGATGCGCTGGCCGTCGGCGAACTCCGACTTGCGGCCGAGCCGCTCGAGCGTCTTCGTGATCTCCGGCCCGCCGCCGTGGACGATCACGGGCCGCAGGCCGGCCGACTGCAGCAGCACGACCTCCTCGGCGAAGCTCCGCTTCAAGGCCGGGTCGATCATGGCCGCGCCGCCGTACTTGACTACGCAGCGCTTGCCCGAGAACTTCCGGATGTAGGACAGCGCCTCGACGATGAGGGGCCGGTTGACGCCGCCGGGGCCCCGCCTCGCGACCTCGGGCGCCGCGCCGCCGGACGCTCCGCCGTAATACTCGGCGTTGATCTTCACGTAGTCGAACGTCAGGTCGCAGCCGAGCGCGCGCGCCCTGACCGGGCCCGCGTCGAGGTCGATGCGCACGGCGATCTCGCTCTGCCGCATCCGGGCGGCGAGATCGTCCTTGTCGAAGGCGATCGGGCAACCATTATGGAAGACCGGCACGCCCTGGATGTCGAGCGAGACGCGCGCCGGATCGAGGGCGAAGTCGCGGGCCCCGATGCGTGCGCCGAGCGCCGCGAGGATTCGCCCCCAGGACGGGTCGCCGCCGAAGATCCCGGACTTCACGAGGCTACCGCCTGCGACGGCCCGCGCGAGCTCGCGCGCCATGTCGCGCTCGGGCGCGCCCTCGACGTCGACGACGAGCAGCTTGGTCGCGCCCTCGCCGTCGGCGGCGATGGCCCGCGCAAGCTCGCCGAGCAGCCCGGTCAACGTGGCGCCGAAGACCTGGAAGTCGCGGCTGCCGTGCTCGATGGCCGGTGCGCCTGATTGACCGTTGGCGAACGCGATGACGGTGTCGTTCGTAGACATGTCGCCGTCGACGGTGATCGTGTTGAACGTCTCCTCGGTGGCGGCCGACAGGGCCGCCTGCAGCGTCACGGGCGCGATGGCAGCGTCCGTCGTCACGAAGCAGAGCATCGTCGCCATCTGGGGGTGGATCATCCCCGAGCCCTTGGCGATGGCGACGAGCCGCACGACCTTGCCGCCCACCTCGAGCTGGCGGAAGGCGACCTTCGTGCGCAGATCGGTCGTGCGGATGGCCTCGGCTGCGCCCGCGACGTCGTCGCCGAGCGACGCGCACAGCGCCGGCACGGCGGCCCGGATCGTCTCGACGGGCAGGCGCGACCCGATGGCGCCCGTCGAGGCCGTGAGGACGTCGTCGGAGGAAACGTCGAGCGCCATGGCGACGGCGCCCGCGACGGCGCGCTCGTCGGCGGCGCCCTCGGGGCCCGTGAGCGCGTTGGCGTTGCCGCTGTTGGCGACGATGACCTGCGGGCCGAGCGCGGGCAGCCGGGCCGCTCCCCAGGCCACGGGCGCGGCGCACATCCGGTTGACGGTAAAGACGCCCGCAGCCGAGCACGGGACGTCCGAGACGATGAGGGCGAGATCGCGCTTCTCCGACGGCAGCTTGATGCCGGCGCGCGTCGAGCCGAAGCGAAAACCGAGGGGTGGGGCGAAGGACTTGGACATCAGGGTGCGCTCCCGTAGAGGGCGTCGAGCCCCGCGGTCTCTTCGAGGCCGAGCATGAGGTTGGCGTTCTGCACGGCCTGGCCCGCCGCGCCCTTGACGAGGTTGTCGATGGCGGCGACGCACACGGCGACGCCGCGCTCCGGATCGGCGTCGGCGCCCAGCAGCACGCGGTTCGTGCCGATGACCGGGTGCAGGCGAACCGCGTCGGGCCTCGCGGCGCGCAGGAACGGCTTGCCCGCGACGAAGGCGGCCACGGCGGCCGTGGCGTCCGCGGCCGTCCGGCCGGGCCGCAGGCGGCCGTAGATCGTCGCGAGGATCCCGCGCCGCGTCGGCAGCAGGTGCGGCGTGAAGGTCACGGGGCCGGCGGAGTGTCCCGCGAGACCGAGCGCGCGCTCGATCTCGGGCGTGTGCTGGTGGCGCAGCACGCGGTAGGCACGAAAGTCGCCGTCGACCTCCGAGAACGAGAAGTCCTCCGTCGCCTTCTTCCCCGCGCCCGTCGTGCCGCTCGCGGCGTCGATGATGAGCCCGCCTGGCTCGACGACTCCGCCGCGCAGGAGCGCCAGCGCACCCAGAGTGCTCGCCGTCGCGTAGCAGCCGGGGTTCGAGACGAGCTTCGCGTCGCGCAGGGCGCCCGACGCGCCCGCCTCCGGCATCGAGTAGACGGCCCGCGCGAGCAATTCGGGGGACGAGTGCTCGAACCCGTACCAGCGCGGATAGAACTCGGGCGCAAGCCGGAAGCCTCCCGAGAGATCGACGACGCGACACCCGGCGGCGAGCGCCGCGGGCGCGAGCGCGATCGACACCTCGGCGGGCGTGCAGAGGAAGACCAGTTCGACGCCCGCGAACGACGCGCCCGCCTCGGCCTGCGTGACGATCTTCACGCCGGCCGCCGCGCCCGCGACGGGCAAATGAGCGCCCACGGCGGCGCCGGCCCACCTGTCGCTCACGGCCGCCGCGAGCGTGAACGCCGGGTGCGCCGCCACGAGGCGCGCCGTCTCGATCCCCGAATACCCGGAGACGCCGACGATGCCCACCCGACACGACTTATTCATTTCGTGAATAGTTATTCATAATCGTTGCAATCGATCAAGCCACAAAACCGCTCCGAGAGCATCAGGGTGAGCATCGCGAGCACGTCCAAGCCCATGGAGGCTCGGCCTTGCCGAGCCGGCTCACCTTATCCAGCAAATAGGGAGGACCCGCGGCCGAGGCTGAGCGAAGCGAGCTTGGGGCGGGAGGGCGTGAACGGGCCGAGGGGCGAAGCCCCTTCTGCGAAGCGCGGTGTCAGCCCGTGTGGCCGAAACCGCCGGCGCCGCGTGACGTCTCGGCGAGCTCGGTGGCCTCCTCCAGCTCGGCGACGCTCACGGGCGCAATGACGAGCTGCGCGATGCGGTCGCCCGGTTGGATGACGTGCGGGGCGTCGCCCAGATTGACGAGCAGGACCTGGACCTCGCCGCGGTAGTCGCTGTCGATCGTGCCGGGCGCGTTCAGGATCGTGAGCCCGACCTTGCGCGCCAGGCCCGAGCGCGGGCGGACCTGCCCCTCGAACCCCGGCGGGATCTCGAAGGCCAGGCCCGTGGGCACGGCCACGCGGCCGCCCACCGCCACCGTGACGGCCTCGTCGCCGGCGCTCGCGAGATCGAGCCCCGCGGCGCCCGCCGACATGTATCGCGGCGCGAGCGCCCCCGGGCGCAGCTTCCGGAACAAGACCCGCGGGGCGTCCGCCATCGCCGGCCCGTCTACGACGCGACGGCGCGGAAGTTGTGGACAACGTCCGGGGTCTCGCCGATGGTCGCGCGCCGCGACAGGCGGATCTTGCCCGTGGCGCGGTCGATAGCGATGACCTTGACGAGCATCTCGTCGCCCTCCTTGCAGACGTCCTGCACCGTCTGCACGCGTTTCTGATCGAGCTCGCTGATGTGCACGAGCCCGTCCGTCCCGGGGAGGATCTCGACGAATGCGCCGAACTCGGCCAGGCGCTTGACGACGCCCATGTAGTACTCGCCCACCTCGGGCTCGGTCGTGAGGCCCTTGATGATGTCGATGGCCTTCTGGACGGCGATGCCGTCGGGCGAGGCGATGTGGACCGTGCCGTCGTCCTCGACCTCGATGGCGACGCCCGTCTGCGCCGTGATGCCGCGGATGGTCTTGCCGCCGGGGCCGATGATCTCGCGGATCTGATCCGGCTTGACCCGCAGCGTGTGGATGCGCGGCGCGTACTGGGACATCTCCTCGCGCGGGGCCGCCAGGGCCTCGGCCATCTTGCCGAGGATGTGCATGCGTCCCTCCTTGGCTTGCCGGAGCGCCGTGTCGAGGATCTCGCGCGTGAGGCCGTCGATCTTGATGTCCATCTGGACGGCCGTGACGCCGGTCTTCGTGCCGCAGATCTTGAAGTCCATGTCGCCGAGGTGGTCCTCGTCGCCGAGGATGTCGGAGAGCACGGCCAGGCGGTCGCCCTCCTTTATGAGGCCCATGGCGATGCCCGCCACGGGCGTCTTGATGGGGATGCCGGCGTCCATGAGCGCGAGCGTGCCGCCGCACACCGAGGCCATCGAGGAGCTGCCGTTCGACTCGAGGATCTCCGAGACGATGCGAACGACGTAGGGGAAGTCCTTCTCGGGAGGCAGGATGCGCGCGAGGGCGCGCTCGGCGAGGTGGCCGTGCCCGGTCTCGCGGCGGCTCGCGCCGCGCAGCGGCTTCGTCTCGCCCGTCGAGAAGGGCGGAAAATTGTAGTGCAGGAGGAAGCGCTTCTCGACGTCGCCCGTGAGGCCCTCGATGTGCTGCGTGTCCTGGCTCGTGCCGAGCGTCACCGTCACGAGGGCCTGCGTCTCGCCGCGCGTGAACAGCGACGACCCGTGCGGACGCGGCAGCACGCCAACCTCACAGGTGATGGCGCGGATGTCGCTCGTGCCGCGTCCGTCGATGCGATGCTTCGTGTCGAGCACGAGCTCGCGCAGGTGCTTCTTCTTCGCCGACTCGTACGCCTCCTTGACCTCGATGGCGCGCTCGGGGAAGTCTGCCGCGAGCGCCTCGACGGTCTGGCTGCCGGCAGCGTCGAGCGCCGCGTAGCGTTCGTGCTTGTCGCGGATCGCCATGGCGGCGGAGATCTTCTGCCCCGCGACCTCGCCCACGCGCGCGACGATGGCCGGATCCTTCTGGGGCGGCGTGAACTCGCGCTTGGGCTTGCCCACGGCGGCGCGCAGCTTCTCCTGCAGGTCGAGCAGCGGCTGCGCCGCTTGGTGCGCGAACATGAGCGCGTCGACGATGATGTCCTCGCCGACCTCGGCGCAGCTCCCCTCGACCATGACGATGGCGTCGCGGTTGGCGGCCACCGTAAGATCGAGTTCCGCCTCGGCGCGTTGCGCGAAGGTCGGGTTCACGATGAACTGCCCGCCTATGCGCGCGACGCGCACGCCGGCGTAGGGGCCCGCCCACGGAATGTCGCTGATGTGCAGCGCGCAGGACGCGCCGACCATGGCGAGCACATCGGAGGGGTTCTCGCGGTCGGTCGAGACGACCATGGCGATGACCTGCGTGTCGAAGCGCCACCCCTTGGGGAAAAGCGGCCGGCTCGGTCTGTCGATGATGCGCGAGGTGAGCACCTCGACCTCGGTCATGCGCCCTTCGCGCTTGAAGTACCCGCCGGGGATGCGCCCGGCCGACGAGGTCTTCTCGAGGTAATCGACGGTGAGCGGCATAAAGTCCACGCCAGGCCGGATGTTGCCCGCGGCAACGGCGGTGACGAGCACCATCGTGTCACCGTAGCGGACGACCACGGCGCCGTCCGCCTGCTTGGCCATGCGGCCGGTCTCGATCGTGAGCTCCTTACCACCGAAATTGACTCCTTCACGTACGAACATGCTGTCTCCTTGCTGATGAGGAGGCGGCGGGCTCCGTTTCGATCCCTTGTCTCACCGCTACAGCTCGATCTGGAGCAGAGAGATAAAGGGTGAACACCGGACCCGCAGCCCAATGTGACGGGACGTTCGAGCCGTACCCGCCGGTCGTTCGCGCCGAGTCGATCCGGAGATCGCGTGGCGCGATCTCCGGCCTACTTGCGGATCCCGAGCGATTGGATGACCGAGCGGTACCGGTCGAGGTTCTTGGACTTGAGGTAGTCCAGCAGGCGACGGCGCTGGCCAACGAGCATGAGCAGGCCGCGGCGCGAGTGGTGATCCTTCGCGTGGATCTTGAAGTGCTCGGTGAGGTACGTGATGCGCTCCGAGAGGAGGGCGATCTGGACTTCGGGCGAGCCCGTGTCCCCCGGCTTGCGGGCGAACTTCTGGACGACTGCGGTCTTGCGTTCTGCTGCGAGCGGCATGATTCAGCCCTTACTTTCTTCCTGCTTGGCTTTTTTGCTGGTTTTTGAGTTGGTCGAAACATCCCAGAAAAGATGCGGGGAGTCAACGAATCCCCGCGGATTCAGCGCTTTTTGTAGGCTCCGCCACACCGAAGACGCGCAGCGTTTTCACGGTGCCGTCCGCGCGCGGTTCGGCCACGGCGAGGAGCCGTCCGTCGGGCCGCAAAACGCGCACGCGCGGCGCCTCTGGCGCCGTGACGGGCGGCGCCCCCTCGAGGGCCCCCCAGGGCAGGCGCTTGCCTTGCTCGAGGAGCCGCGTCGCGGCGACGTCGACCGAGCAGCGCGGAAGGTGAGGCAAGGCGTCCGCGGGCGCGATGACGGGAAGCGGCCCGCACGAGACGTCGGCGAGCGCGTCCAGGACGGCGTCGAGCGGGATGGAGGCCGCCAAGGCGAATGGACCGCAGCGCGTGCGCCGCAGCGCCGTGACGTGCGCGCCCACGCCGAGCCGCCGCCCGAGATCGAACGCGAGCGAGCGGACGTAGGTGCCCTTCGAGCAGCGCACGCGGAGCCCGACGGCGCCGGGCCCCTCGAAGCTCGTCAAGGTCAGCTCGCGCACGGTGACGGCGCGCGGCGCGATCTCGACCGTGTCGCCGGCGCGCGCGTAGGCGTAGAGCGGTCGTCCGGCCCGCTTGAGCGCCGAGTAGATCGGCGGCGTCTGCTCGATTCTCCCCGTGAAGACCGCGAGCGCGCCGCGAACGTGCACTTCCTCGAGGGCAGACGGATCGTGGCGGGCCGTGACCGTGCCCTGCGCGTCGTAGGTGTCGGTCTCGACGCCGAGGCGGAGCGTGAAGTCGTACTCTTTGTCGGCGTCGAGCAGGAACGCCGCGAGCTTGGTGCCCTCTCCCACGCAGATGGGCAGCACGCCGGAGGCGAGCGGGTCGAGCGTGCCGCCGTGGCCGACGCGCCCGAGGTGGGCCGCGCGCTTGATCCGGCGCACGACGTCGAACGACGTCGGCCCCGAGGGCTTGTCGACGACGAGGACGCCGTCGGTGAGACGTGGCGTCATTCGTTGCCGTCGGCTTTGTCGCCGTTGGCTTTGTCGCCGTCTTCTTCGCCGCCGTCCGGGTCCGCGCGCGCGGTGGGCGGCGCGAGCCCTTGCAAGATCGACTCGATGTGGGCCGCCTGCTCGAAGACGTGGTCGACCTCGAAGTTGACAGCGGGCGAGACCTTCGTGCGCAGGCGGCGCGAGATGGCGTGCCGGAAATATCCGCTCGCGTGATCGAGGGCGGCGCGCACGCGCTCGAGCGCCGGCTCCTCGAGGCCATGCACCGTGAAGAACGCCTTGGCGTGCCGGAGGTCTCCCGAGACGCGCACGTGCGTCACCGTGATGAGACCGATGCCGCGCACGCGCGGATCCTTGATCTCGTCGCGCGCGAGCACCTCGCCCAAGACGGCGCGCACCTCGCCCGCGACGCGCTCGAGTCGCTGGTTCACGCTAAGGCTCCCAGTGCTTGTAGGGAGGCTCGCCCGCCGCCAGGGTCTCGTTGAACGACTGGAGCTCTTTCTCCTCGCCCACGACCTCGGCCTTCGAGCGAATGAATGCCAACACCTCGTCGAGCACCGACTCGACGAAGCGCCGTTCGTTGCCGACGAGCGAGAGCCCGATGACGGCGCGCTGCCACACGTCGAGGCCGCCCACTTCGGCGATCGAGACGTTGAACTTCTGGCGCACGAGATCCTTGATGCGACGGACGACCGAGCGCTTTTCCTTCAATGAATGGCTGCCCACCACGAACACGGCGACGCGCGCAATACCGACGATCATATCGGGGACCCTGGGAGGGTCCCCGTGCCCCCCGGCGTTCGCTCCGGCGGGCAAAGCCCGCCGGAGCTCGCACTACCGTCTCTCACCGGTGGGGTTCTCGAGCGTCGGGGCGATGGTCTCCATCTCGAAGGACTCGATGATGTCGCCCTCGCGGATGTCGTTGTAGCCCTCGATGCCGACGCCGCACTCGTAGCCCTGCGCGACCTCGCTCGCGTCGTCCTTGAAGCGGCGCAGAGAGCCGACCTTGCCCGTGTAGATGACGACCGAGTCGCGCACGAGCCGGACTTGGGCCTTGCGCGTGATCTTGCCCTCGGTGACCAACGAACCCGCGATCGTGCCCGCCTTGGGGATGTTGAAGACCTGGCGCACCTCGACCTTGCCCATGAGCTTCTCGCGCGAGATCGGGGCGAGCATGCCCACCATGGCCTTCTTGACGTCGTCGATGGCGTCGTAGATGACCTGGTAGAGCTTGATGTCCACGCCCTCCTGCTCAGCGAGCTGCTGCGCCTTGCCCGCGGGGCGCACGTTGAAGCCGATGATGATGGCGGCCGAGGCCTTGGCGAGGCTGACGTCCGACTCGGTGATGCCGCCCACGCCCGAGGAGATCACGTTCACGCCGACCGACTCGGTCGACAGCTTCGTGAGGGCGTTGGCGATGGCCTCGATCGAGCCTTGGACGTCGGCTTTGAGAACGACCTTGACCTCCTTGACGTCGCCCGACTTGATTTTATCGAGGATGTTCTCGAGGGAGACGCGGTTGCCCGAGCCCGCGAGCTCCTTCTTGCGGCGCTGGTCGTGGCGGTGCTCGACGAGCGACTTGGCGGCCTTCTCGTCGTCGACGACGTTGAAGAGCTCGCCAGCGTCCGGCACGCCGTCGATGCCGAGGACCTCGACGGGGGTCGAGGGACCGGCCTCTGTGACGGATTGCCCCTTGTCGCCGAGCATGGCGCGGACCTTGCCCGAGTACTCGCCGGCGACGAGCAGGTCACCGAGCTTGAGCGTGCCCTCTTCGACGAGGATCGTCGACACGGGGCCGCGTGCGCGGTCGAGGCGCGCCTCGACGACGTGGCCTTTGGCGGCCTTGTTGGGGTTGGCGCGCAGCTCGAGCACCTCGGCCTGCAGGGCCAGCATCTCGAGCAGTTTGTCGACGCCTTCCTTGGTCTTGGCCGAGACGTTCACGAAGATCGTGTCGCCGCCCCACTCTTCCGAGACGAGGCCGTGCTCCGAGAGCTTGTTGCGGATCTGGTCGGGGTTGGCGCCCGGCTTGTCGATCTTGTTGATGGCGACGACGATGGGGACGCCGGCTTCCTTGGCGTGATTGATGGCCTCGACCGTCTGGGGCATCGGGCCGTCATCGGCGGCGACGACGAGCACGACGATGTCCGTCATCTGTGCGCCGCGCGCGCGCATGGCCGTGAAGGCCTCGTGGCCGGGCGTGTCGAGGAAGACGACGTCGCCGCGCTCGCTCGAGACCTTGTAGGCGCCGATGTGCTGCGTGATGCCGCCGGCCTCGGCCCCGGCGACGTTGGCCTTGCGGATGGCGTCGAGGAGCGACGTCTTGCCGTGGTCGACGTGGCCCATGATCGTGACGACCGGCGCGCGCGTCACGAGGTCCTCGGGGTTGTCGGCCGGCTCGCCGCCCGTGAGGATCTGATCCTCGTTGAACGCCGTCGACTCGACCTGGTAGCCGAACTCCGTCGCGATGAGCGTCGCCGTGTCGAGATCGACGTCCTGGTTGATGTTGACGCCCATCATGCCGAGCGCCCAAAGCTTCTTGATGATCTCCTTGCCCTTGATGGCCATCTTCTGAGCGAGATCGGAGACGGCGATCGTGTCGCCCATGCGAATGACGCGCTTGTGCTCGGCGGGCGTCGTGATCTGTGTCTGCTTGAGCTTCTTGCCGGCGGCGGCCACGCGCTTGCGCGGCGGTCCGCCGTAGCGGTTGCCGGGGCCGCCGCCCGCGGGCGCGGGGCGGCCGAAACGATCGCGTCCGGCCGGCGCGCGGCTCACGAGGCCGGTGCGCCCGAGGGCGCGTTGCTCGGCGTCGCGATCGCGGATCTCGATGCGCGGCGTGCCGGCGCCGCCGGCCTCGCCGCGCGGGGCCAGGCCCGGCAGCTGAATAAAGGCGCCCGTCGCGGCGGAACCCGTGACGACTTGCTGTGGAATCGTACGGAGGGTCGGGCCCGGCGCGGGCGCCGTGGCCGGCGTCTCGACGACGATCTTCGTCGAGCGAGGAGCGGGCTCGTCGGCCGGTTCTCGCGGCTCTTGCGCATCCTTCTCCTCGACGGCCGGCGTGGCCGGAGCCACGGGCGGCGCCGCGGGCTTGGCGGCCACGGGCCCGGGGGCAACCGCGAGCGGCGGCGTGCGCCTCATCGGGCGCGTGACGTCGCGGGGGGGCGAGGCGGCCTCCCCATCGTCGACAGGGGGCTCGCGTCTCGCGACGGGCGGCGGGGCCGTCCGCGTCGCCGGCGCGGGCGCGGCGGCCACGGCCGCGGGGCGAGTGGCGGGCGTCGTGCCCGGCGCTACCGACTTCGAGCGTCGGCGGATCACGGTGTCGTTGATGCGCTCCTCGGTCGTGCTCTCCTTGCGCTCGCGCGTGACGGCGCGCCGCACGCGCTCGACGTCGGCCGGGTCGAGGTGCGACATGTGATTGGCGACCTCGATGCCGAGCGAGCGCACCTTGGCCACCATTTCTCGGTGACCGAGGGAGAGCTCCTTGGCGAGCTCGTAGATGCGGACCCGCGGTCCGGCGGAGGGCTCGATGGTGTTTCCCGATCCGATCATGAGTATCTGTCCTCGCTGCCCGTGAGCTGTTGCAAGAGATGCGCTTCATCCTCGAGCCCCACCGCCACCGACGTCCGGAACGCCCGCGCAAACGCGCCCGATTTCAGCGCGGCGCTCAGGCATGACGCGTCCCGGTGCAGCGAGGCCCCCCGCCCCGCCGGCCGTGCGCGTCCGCGTCCCCAGACGACCAGCGCCCTGGTTCGTCCGTCGTTGTCATCGAGTGCCAGGCGCGCGAGCACGCGCATCGGCGCGCGGCGGCGACAGCC
>DASZFV010000238.1:0-3604 GCA_035939455.1 Polyangia bacterium | reverse complement strand
TTCGCCGTAGCGCGCGGCGACGTCACGGCGGCTGCGGTCGACGCTGTGCTCGAGGAACGCCGCCGCGCCAAAGCAAAGCCGCCCCTCTTCGGCGCGGATCTCGTGGCGCGCGGCCTTCTCACGGAGGCGCAGCTCAGGCGCGCCATGGTCCGGCAGACGAGCGAGCTGGTGTACGAGACGCTGCGGTGGACGCACGGGTTCTTCCAGCTCAAGCGCGCGACCGACGCCGACGACGCCGCGGCGCTCGTGACGCGCGCGCGGGGCGCCGCGCTCGCCATCAACGTCGATCGGCTCCTGCTCGAGGGCTACCGGCGCGTCGACGAGTGGCGCGTCATCGAGCGCGTCGTCGACAGCTTCGACCGCGTGTTCGTGCGCGACGAGAGCAAGGTCACCGATCTGCCGCGTGGGACGTTCACGCGCGAGGAACTGGCCGTGCTCGAGCGCGTCGACGGCCGCCTCACGGTGCGCGAGATCGTGCGCGCGCTTCGCCTGGGCTCGTTCGACGTCTCGAAGGTCCTCTTCCGCCTCCTGCGGACCAAGCTCATCCGCGAGCGCGTCGAACCCGTGGCGACCTAACTCGCGCTGAGGGCCATGTTGGGGTTCTGGTCGGAGCGGAGGAGCTTGTATCCGAGGCCACGCACCGACTGGAGGCGATCGCCGAGGCGCCCCATCTTCGTGCGCAGGTTGAGGACGTGCGTGTCGACGGTGCGGGCGCGCCCGACGTGCCGGTAGCCCCACACACGCGAGAGCAGCTCCTGGCGCGTGAACACGCGGCCCACGCGATCGACGAGAAAGCGCAGCAGCTGGAACTCGTACGGCGTGAGGCCGAGCGGCTGCTCGGCGATGAAGGCCTGGCGGATCTCGCAGTCGAGCGTCATCTCGCCGTAACGGATCTGCAGCGGCGAGCCCGGGCGCTTGTCGCGGGCGTGGAGCTGCGCGAGCCGAGCAGTGAGTTCCTCGGCGTTGACGGGCATGAGGATGAAGTCGTCGGCGCCCGTCTCGGGATCGAGGCCCGAGACGCGTCCCACCTCGACGCAAACGAGCACGCGCGCCGAGAGCAGCTCGGGTCGCGCGCGCAGTCGCTTAATGGCGTCGCGCCCGATCTCGAGGTGTGGCCCCGCCTCGACGACGGCGATGTCGGCGGGAGGTCCCTTGCGATCGAGCTCGGCGAAATCGTAGCCCGCGACGAGCACCTGGTGACCCATGTTGCGCAGGATCGTCGCCGGGGCATCCTGGCGGACATCGTTCTGCCCGCGGTCCAGTGTGACGACGACGATTCGAAGCGGAGACCCGACGGAGCGCATTGAGTTTTTCGCCGGAGCAATCCCCACTCCGGCATCGCTCAGGATAGTCGAGCGCCGGTTAACCCGTCGTTTCCGAGCCGTGCATTCTATGTAACATCCGACTCGCCGGGCGAGGCCCGCTCGGCCGGGGCTTCAGAACACGGTCCAGCGTTTCGGCAGGAAGTACTCCTCGTAGACGCGCAGCGCATAACGGTCGGTCATGCCCGTGATGAAGTCAGCGATGGCACGCGGCAACCCGTCGGATTCCGGAACGCCCTTCGGCCAGTGCTTGGCGCGGAACTCGTCAGCGTGGGCGTGGAAGTAGGCCCACAGCTCCGAGATGATCCGCTGCGCCTTCTCGAACTCGCCGCGAATCTCGGGGCGCTCGTAGACGGTCTCGTACAAGAAGTCGCGCAACGCGATGAGCGCGTCGAGCACCTCGTCGCTCATGCGGATCTGGCGCTTCTCCTCGAGCCGCGACGACGAGACCATGTCGCCCACCATGCGCGCGATGCGATCGCTGTGCGTCGCTCCGAGGATCCCGAGGATGTCATTGGGCACCGTCGCGAGGTCGACGACGCGGCCGCGCACGGCGTCGTCGAGGTCGTGATTGACGTACGCGACGATGTCGGCGATGCGGACGATCTGTCCTTCGAGCGTCATCGCCATGAGGTTGGCGTTGTCCGAGATGATGTGGCCCTTGCCCTTTGAGTGCTTGAGGATGCCGTCGCGCACCTCTACGCTGAGGTTGAGCCCCCGTCCGTCGCGCTCGAGCTTCTCGACGACACGGATCGACTGCTTGACGTGGTGGAAGCCGTCCGGCATGAGCTTGGCGAGGACCTTCTCGCCGGCGTGCCCGAAGGGCGTGTGGCCGAGGTCGTGGCCCATGACGATGGCCTCGGTGAGCGATTCGTTGAGGCGCAGCGCGCGCGTCACCGTGCGCGCCACCTGGGCGACCTCGAGCGTGTGGGTGATGCGCGTGCGGTAGTGGTCGCCCTCGGGCGCGAGGAAGACCTGCGTCTTGCCCGCGAGGCGACGGAAGGCCTTCGAGTGGATGATGCGGTCGCGGTCGTGCTGGAAGATGGGGCGCGTCTCGTCGGGCGGCTCGGGCCGCTCGCGCCCGCGCGAGGAGCGGCTCTTCTGCGCGAACGGCGACAGGACGAGCTCCTCGTCGGCCTCGAGCTGCCCTCTGATCGTGCCCCCTTCGTTCATGTCGTCCATGCCCTTCCCGCTCGGCCGCGCCTCATTTGCGCGGCTTGCCCTTGCGCTTGGCGCCGCTCCGGCCCCCCTTGTCGGCGGCGGGCTCGCGTTTCGTGCGGCGCCGATCGGAGGCACCCCGCCGCTCTTCGCGCCCGGGCCGCGGCCGCTTGTCCTGGCGGCGCTCCGGGCGCGCGTGCTCGCGCGCCGCGTGGCCCGCGAGCGCGAAGTCCACCTTGCGGCGCACGACGCTGACCGACTGCACCTCGACCTTGACGGCGTCGCCGAGCGCGAAGACGCGCCCCGAACGCCGCCCCACGAGCCGGAAGGTCGGCTCGTCGAACTCGTAATAGTCGTCGGTGAGCGCGCCGATGCGCACGAGCCCCTCGACGAAGGGATCGTCGACGACGACGAACACGCCGAAGCCCGCCACGCCCGAGATCGTGCCTTCGAAGACGTCCCCGATGCGGTCGCGCAGGAAGAAGGCCCGATAGAGATCGGTGACCTCGCGCTCGACCTCCATGGCCTGGCGCTCGGCGAAGGACGAGGCGGCCGCCATCTTCTGGAGCTCTTCTCGGCGCGGCGGCGGCGTCACCGTGGGCGGCTTCCAGCCGCCCGAGGGCTTGCCCTGGCCGGCCAAGCGGATTTTGAGGAGGCGGTGGACGATGAGATCCGGATAGCGGCGGATGGGCGACGTGAAGTGCAGATAGTCGGCCGAGGCGAGCCCGAAGTGCCCGACGTTGACGACGTCGTAGGTGGCCTGCTTGAGGGAGCGCAGAAGCTGGAAGGAGAGCGCCTTCTCGGCTGGGTGCCCCTTGAGCTTCTCGAGCACGCGCGCCAGTCCCTTGGGCGTACGCGCCTCGTCGACGTCGACGTTGATGCCGTAGTGCGAGGCCAGCGTCACGAACTGCTCGACGCGGTCTCGGTCCGGCGCGTCGTGGATGCGCCAGACGGCGTCTTCGTTGCGCTCGTGGAAGCTGCCCGCTACGGCCTCATTCGCGGCCAGCATGAACTGCTCGATCATCGAGTACGCGCCGCGCTCGCCGGGATCGCGGCGCGACTTGCTGACGGCGCGCACGAGGCGCGGATCGTCGTCGTCGAGCTCGACCTTCGGCTCGGGCAGA
>DASZFV010000237.1:0-5024 GCA_035939455.1 Polyangia bacterium | reverse complement strand
GGATTCGCGGCCGTCATTCCCGGCGCGCCGGGGGGAGCCGCGCCCGCGCCTCGCGTGGCGCGGGAGATTCCGACGGAGCTCACGCCCCCGTTGCGCAAGACGCCCATCGGCATCGGCTCGGCGGCCGACGGCGTGCCCCAGCCATTGCTCCCACAGAGCCACGAGCCGGCGATCGTGATCCCGCCGCCCGTGGGAACGACCGCGCCGCGACTCGGGGCGGCGCCGCCGGTCGGGCCCGCGCCGAACGAGCTGCGCACCGTCGCGGGTGAGATCCTCGCACGCGGTTCGACCGCGAAGGTGTTCGGAACGACGGCGGCGCAGGTCCCGGGCGCGCCGGTCAAACGCGGCGTCACCGAGCTCGGCCTCGGGCCCGGTCAATCGGAATTTGGCGCGCGCGCCGACCACGTGCGCGAGGACGACCGTGGCGCCCGGACGGCTATCGCCGACGCGGTCTTGATCAATCCGCCCAAGGCCGGGGAAGCGCGCGCCGTCCGCAAGATTGTCCTCGATCCGGAGGTCCCGGAGGACGACGACGAGGAGCACGGAACCGGATCTTCTCGTTTGGTGAGGGTGCTCGTACCCGTGTTGGGCCTGGGCTTGGCTGCGTTCGCCGTGTGGGCCGCATTCAAGAACACGGGTCACAAGCGTCACGCCGAGGACGAGGTCGCCGCGGTGGCGCCACCCGAGAAGCCCGTCGTGATTCCGATCGCGGCCGCGCGGCCGCCCGAGGCCAAGGCGGCCGGCGTCGCCGCCGAGCCCGGCCCACCCGTCGCGAGCGCCGACGTCGGCGCGCCGCGCGCCGCATCGCCGCGCGCGGTCGCCGCGCGACACGCGGCCCCCAGCGCGCACGAGACGTCGGGCCCCATGCTCGACGAGCGCATGGCCGATCCCAAGCTGGCGCGCGCGCTGCCGGCCGAGTTCCCGCGGCTTCTCGCGGCGTGTCGGCAGGCCTTCACCGAGAAGCGCGGCAAGGATGCGGAGACCGCGTGCCTCGCCGCCAAGGACGCCAACCCAGATTCGGCCGAGGCGTGCGCGCTCCTGGGGCACGCGCTCTTCAATCGCAAGAAGAGGCGCGAGGCGCTGCCGTGGGCCGAGCGCGCCGTCGCGCTCGACCCGAGGCGCGCGGACGCCTACGTCATCATCGGCGGCGTCAAGCAGGCGGCTGGCGACCCGGCGAGCGCTAAAGCGGCGTACAAGAAATATCTCGAGCTCGAGCCCACGGGCCAGTATGCCGCCGACCTGCGCGCCATCGTAGACTCGCTCTAGCTCATGCTGGTTTTGGGAGTCGAGACGTCGTGTGACGAGACGGCGGCGGCCGTCGTCGAGGATGGCCGGCGCGTGCGCGCGGACGTCGTCGCGTCGCAGATCCTCGTGCACGCGGAGTTCGGCGGCGTCGTGCCCGAGGTCGCCTCGCGCCAACACATCGCGACGATCGCGCCCGTGCTCCGGCGCGCGGTCGCCGACGCGGGCATCGGCTTCGCCGATCTCGACGGCGTCGCCGTGACGTGTGGGCCGGGGCTCGTCGGGGCGCTGCTCGTCGGCGTCGAGACGGCGAAGGCGCTCGCCTACGCGCTGGGCAAGCCGCTCGTGGGCGTCAATCACCTCGCGGGCCACCTCGCCGCGGTGTTCCTCGACGATCCGATGCCGTTCGCCTCCGCCGGGGCGCCGCCGTTTCCGCACCTCGCGCTGCTCGTGTCGGGCGGGCACACGGCGCTCATTCGCGTCGACGGGCCGGGCGCGACGCGTCTGCTCGGGTCGACGCGCGACGACGCCGCGGGTGAGGCCTTCGACAAGGTCGGCAAGATGCTGGGCCTCGGCTACCCGGGCGGTGTCGTCGTCGACAAGCTCGCCGCGACGGGGGACGCGCGCGCGCACGCGCTGCCGCGGGCGCTCCCTGGGCGCGACGATCTCGACTTTAGCTTCTCGGGGCTCAAGACGGCCGTGTCCACGATGCTCGGGGGGCGCGCGGCGCCCGAGGGCGAGGCCCTCGCCGATCTGTGCGCGAGCTTTCAGGCCGCGGTCGTCGACGTGCTCGTGCGCAAGTCGCGTCGCGCGCTCGCGCGCGAGGCGCTCGGCGACCTCGTTGTGTGTGGCGGCGTGGCCGCCAATCGCGGCCTCCGCGCCGGTCTCGCGGCCGCCGCCGCGGCGGACGGCTTCCGTCTCTACGTCCCGCCGCCCAGGCGCTGCACCGACAACGCGGCGATGATCGCGGCGGCCGGCACGTCGCTGCTCGAGCGAGGCGTGCGCGCGCCGCTCGACCTCAGCGTCGATCCCGGCCTGCCCCTGTGAGAGCGCCGCGACGCTCATGAAGATTGACGACCCGCGGCGGGTGCTCGCGCGCCATGGGTTGCGCGCGAAGAAGTCGTGGGGGCAGAACTTCCTCCACGATCGATCGGTGCACGCGCGCATCGTCGCGGCCGCGGCCTGCACGGCGGACGACGTCGTCGTCGAGATCGGCGCGGGGCTGGGAACGCTCACGGCGGCCCTCGCGTCGGCCGAGCCTCCGCCGGCGCGCGTGATCGCGCTCGAGCGCGACTCCGATATGCTGCGCGTGCTCGCGGCAGAGCTCGCGGGCGAGCCTCGCGTCTCGATCACGGCCGCCGACGCCGCGGCGTTCGACTTCGCGGCGGCGAGCCGCGCGGCGGGCCGGGCGCTCGTCGTCGTTGGGAACTTGCCTTATCAGATCGCGAGCGCGCTCGTCGTGGCCCTCGTCGAGGTCGGCCCGGCCGTGGCGCGCGCCATCGTCATGGTTCAGCGCGAGTTCGCGCAGCGCGTGGTGGCGCCGCCGGGCGGCCGGACCTACGGGCGCCTCTCGGTGACGGTGCAACAGCGGGCCGAGGCGCGCATCCTATTCCACGTGGCGCCGGGGGCGTTCCACCCGCCGCCCGCCGTGACCTCGTCGGTGATGCGCCTCGTGCCCCGCGCGGCGCCGCTCGCGCCCGTGCGCGACGCGGCGCTGTTCTCCGAGGTCGTCAAGCAGGCCTTCTCGACGCGGAGGAAGATGTTGCGGCGCGCGCTCGAGCCGGCCTTCGGTGAGACGCGCGTCACGCGCGCGCTCGCGGCGGCGCGCATCGACGAGACGCTGCGCGCCGAGCGGTTGTCGGTGGCCGACTTCGCGCGGCTCGCCGACGCGCTCGACGCGGAGCGAGGCGAGGGTGCCTGAGCTGCCCGAGGTCGAGACGATCGTGCGCGGGCTGCGGCCGGCGTTGCGGGGGCGCGCGATCACCGGCGTCTGGGGCAGCGGCTTCGCGCTGCGGCTCGCGCGCGCCGTCGACCTGCGCGGCCTGCGCCGCGTGAGCGTCGGACGCGTGTTCGCGGACGTGCGCCGCCGTGGCAAGTACATCGCGCTCGTCACGGCGCGCGGCGCCGAACCACAGAATGACGCGCCCGCCGCGGCCGAGAGCGGCGTCTGCATCCACCTCGGCATGACGGGACGGCTCCGCGTCGTGCCCCGCGCCACGGCGCGCGCGCCGCACACGCACGTCGTGTTCTCACTCGAGGGCGGCGACGAGCTGCGTTTCGTCGACCCGCGCCGCTTCGGCTGGGTCGCGCCGGGCGCTCCGCTCGCGGCGCTGCCCGCGCTCGCGCAGCTCGGGCCCGACCCGCTGGCCGAGCTCGACGCCGCCGGCCTCGCGCGCGCGCTCGAAGGCGTCCGCGCGCCCATCAAGGCCTTTCTCCTCGACCAGAGGCGCGTCGCCGGGCTCGGCAACATCTATGTCTGCGAGGCGCTCTTCGGCGCGCGCATCCACCCGACGACGCCGGCGGGCCGCGTGCGCCGCCGCGCGGGCGCGCTCCTCGCCGCCGTGCGCGCGACGCTCGAGGGCGGCATCGCGCGTCGGGGGACGACGCTTCGCGACTACGTCGACGCCGACGGCTTCACGGGCGACAACGCCGCCGCGCTCCTCGTCTACGGCCGCGAAGGCCTTCCCTGTCCGGCGTGCGGCGGCGCGATCCGCCGCCGCGTCGACGGGGGCCGCTCGACGTTCTACTGCCCGCGCTGCCAGCGCGCCTGACCGTCAGCGCGCGCGCGGCTGCGGGCGCTTCCCCGTGCGCACGCCTTGCCAGGGCCAGCTGTGGCGCGCCTCGGGCGGCAGCGCGCCGTGGCGGCGGACGTACGCGCGCGCGAAGGCGCGCGTCGCGGCGTTGACGTAGCCGCCGCCCAGCACGGGCCCGAACTCGTCCGCGTAGCGCCCGGCGATGCACGCGAAGAGCTCGTCCCGGCGGACCTTGGCGCAGATGCTCGCGGCGGCCACCGCGACGTGATGGCTCTCGGCGCGATCCATGGCCTCGAGGTGAGGGAACTCGGCGCTGAGCGGCCCGAAGAGGCGCCGCCCGTCGGCGACGATGCGGCGGCAGGGAGGCGCCGCGCGGATCAACGCGGCGGCGCGCTCGCGCTCGAGCACGTTGAGCGCGCCGCGCGCGACGTAGGAGTCGACGACCTCGACGTCGCAGACGTCGATCGCGATCCAGGCGGCGTGCGCGCGCACAATCTCGTAGAGGGCGAGCCTCTTTTCGTGCGCGCCGGGCCCCGCGCCGAAGCTCTTCGAGTCGACGACGCCCGCCCTGCTCAGGCGGCGCGCGGCCGTCGGCTCGACGGCGACGGCGGCGAGCACCATCGCTCCGAGCGCGGGTCCACGCCCCGCTTCGTCGATGCCGAGAACGAGCCGCGTCATCTCCCGCGACGATCTTCCACGGCGGGGGGCCGCAGGTAAAGGCTCAATCAGGGCTGATAGCGCCCATCGTTCAGGAAGGCGTCGTCCGTGAAAGAGCGCAGGAGCGCCAGCAGGTCGGCCTTCTCGCCGGCCGTGAGGCCGAGCGGGCGGATCTGCGGGTCGGTGCTGGGATCGCCGCGGCCCCCGCGATCGTACTGGTCCACGACCTCCTCGAGCGTCGCGAGCGAGCCGTCGTGCATGTACGGCGCGCTCGCGGCGACGTTTCGCAGGCCGGGCACCTTGAACTTGCCGAGGTCGCCGGCGCGGCCCGTGATCGCCTGGCGGCCGGGGTCGCCGCCGGCGACGAAGCTG
>DASZFV010000236.1:0-4197 GCA_035939455.1 Polyangia bacterium | reverse complement strand
GACTTCTTCGCGCCTAGCGGCTACATGGGCGACGGCGAGTACTTCGGTAAGCTCGTCGGCACGGCCACCGAGGGATGTAGACCCCGCGTCGGTCTCGCGCGCGGTAACTGTTATGGGTTCACTTACTGGCCCAACGACGTGGACGCCGATCCCTGGGCCGGCGTCTTCTGGGTGTTTCCGGCCAACTCGTGGGGCAGCACGCGGGGGCACGCCATCGACATCTCGCGGTTCAAACAGATCAGTTTCTGGGCGGCCGTCGATGGGCCTACGCCTTACACCGTCGGGCAGAACAGCGTGCCGTTCGTGGGACAGGCGGGCGGGATCGATCCCAAGGGCCGTTACGTCAGCGAGGGCGAGAAGGACTACGTCGACGGCGTCATCGCGAGCACCGGCTGGAACGTCGGAGATCCCAAGGGCGTCACGAGCGAGATGCAACAGTTCCACATCCCCCTCTCGGACTTCCAGAAGGGCGCCGGCTGCCAGGACCCGAACGACCCCAACAAAGGGCGCAACTGCACGGGCGGCGAGACGGAGTTCATGACCGGCACGGCTCAGGCCACGTTCCTCATCGGGGCCTTCGCGTGGGCGATGCACTATCCCACCGACGTCGTCAAATGCGCGGACCCCAGCGTCGACTGTCACGTCGACCAGCACTCGTCGATGTTCGTCGACCCTCCGCCCGTCCACATCTATCTCGACGACATCGTCTGGGACACCGAAGAAGCGCCGGCGCCGTGAAGACGACCCGATTGTCCTGGGCGGCCGCGACCTCGATTGCGGCGGCGCTGGTCCTCGCCGCTCCGCCCCTCGCGTCCGTTGCGCGGGCCGCGGCCGACGACGTCGCCCCCGCGCCGCCGAGCCCGGGCCCCGAGCTGAACCCCTTCGAGTGCTACGGGCGTTATCAGTACGCCACGGAGAATCGCACGATCGCGGAGATGCGCCACGAGCTGGCGGAGCGCCTCGACTGGCTCGACGAGGCGGGCCAACCCGGCACGGTCCTCGCCATCAAGCTTTGCGTCATCGCCAAGCTCAAGGCCCGCGTGGGCGACGCCGACGCCTGGGACTATTACGCCCGGTCACTCAAGGCCGATCCCGTCGAGCCGGGCCTCGAGCTGTGGGCGGCGCAGTACTGGACGGGCCACCGCGGCGTGCGGCGCCCGGTCGCCGAGCCGGCCGAGGTGCACTACTACGCCGCGCTCCGGAAGCTCGAGGCCATCAAAAAGGCCGGCCGCTGGAAGGAGTACCACACGATCGTCGAGGACTGGGTCCGTCACGACCTCACGGTCCTCTACCAGATGGACGGCTTTCCGCTCCTGCCGTTCAAGGCCTATCCGCAGCGTTCGCGGGGCCTGCGGGCCCCGGGCGTGTCGGTCGGCTCGCAGCTTCGCGTCGCGAAGGACTCGCGCGACTTCTTCTTCAACAACGAGTACCGCCAGTTCACGGGCGAGATGCAGTTCGCCAACAGCGACATTCGCCAGGGCGGCACTCAATTCGGCCAGCTCGGGGCGCGGCAGAAGTGGGATCTCGCGCGCGCGCCGCTGCGCCTGCAGGTCGAGAACAAGCTGCGCATCCGCCAAAACCCGCTCGGCACCCTCGACTTCCTGCACACGTACCTGCACCAGTGGAACAGCCAGATCTACAACTTCTATAACCCGACGAACTCGTGCCGCGTCGTCGAGACGCAGAAGGAGCCGTGCTCCCCCGGGCAGCCGGCCTTCTCCGACATCCAGGTCCAGCAGATCGGCCTCGGCTACGAGCGGGTGTTCCCGCTCTATCCGCTCTTCGATCTTCGCCTCGCGGGGACGGTTCAGCGCGTGTGGCGCGACGGCGTCGTCGAGTTCCACCCGTACAACATCCGCATCCCGAACCCCGACGGCACCTTCTTCGTCCCGAACCGTCGCGAGACGCTGAACCTGTACGAATTCAAGCCGAGCCTCTCGCGCTTCCTCGGCGCCGACAAGCTGGTCTTCAACGGCGTTTGGGCCATGCTCGACAACCCCGTCGGCACGCCGGACGCGCCGCCGCTCGAGCAGCTCCGGCGCAAGGTCATCCGCGCCGCGAGCTTCGAGTACGGGATCTACCAGCCGCTCGTGCTGCCGACGCTCGAGTACGGGCGCCTCTCGACCTACCGCACGCCCACGCGCGGTCTCTACGTCTTCGGCGGCGTCATGGAGGATGGCGAGCTGTGGGGCACGCATCAGGTGCTCGCGCGCGACTTCTACGGCGGCCTGCGCTTCGAGGGCCCGCACTGGATCGACTGGACGCTCCAGGAGACGTACGAGACCACCAACACGACCTACGGCGAGACGGACGGCTTCGGAGGCAACGTCTACTCGTCGCCGGGGCAGGCCTTCTCGAGCGTGCGCACGACGTTCATCTTCCAGTACCGCGTGCGCAGCTTCGACACGTTCCCCGGCATGCCGCCGTCGCACGGCGGCTTCGGCTCGGACATGCTCAACCTCGTGTTCCCGGTGTTCTGGGACAAGGGCGTCGCGGGGCCGAACGACTTCGAGAACGTGCGCGCGGGCGGCCAGGTCTGGACCAAGCTCATCGGCGAGGGCATCGGCGGGACGACCTTCCTCCTCACGGCGGGCGTCGATTACCAGTACTTCTACCGGCTCCAGAAGGGCCTCGTCATGGGCCAGCTCGCCATCCGCATGGGCTGGGGCGACCTCTAAGGTCCGGCGAGCGTCCAGCCGGGCTCACTCACCGCCGGCGCGCCGCGCGGCGTAGGCGGGCACGGAGGCGCGGAGGCGCGCGTCCATCTCGACGGCCGAGACCTGCCCGGGCGCCGTGGCGGCGTCGAGGTAGCCGTAGGCGAACCGCGACCCGCGCGCGGGCAGCAGGGTGCGCAGCTCGCTGCTGGACGCGCCCATGCCGATGACGCACGCGCGGCCCGCGTGGGCGGCCGCGAGCGCGAGGAGCGCCTCGCGAACGGCGTCGCCGTTCACCTGTGTCGCGAGCTTGGGCAGGTCGGCGCCCACGGCGCGGCAGTCCTCGACGAGGCGCTCGAGCTCGGCGAGCGGCGGCGTGCGCGCGAAGTCGTGGTGCGAGACGATGCTCGTCGCGCCGCGCGCGCGCGCGAGCGTCGTCACGTCGCGCGCGAGGGGGCTCGACGCCTCGACGTCGACCCAGGACGCGAAGCCGAGGGCCTCGCGGTAGAGCGCGAGGCGCTCGCCGTCGGGACGCGTCCAGCGGCCGCCCTCGGCGGCGAGGCGCAGCGTCACGAGCACGGGCGTGCCCGTCGCCTCGACGCGCGCGGCCGCCGCGGCCCACGACGCGACGTCGGGCGCGTCGAAGAGATCGACGCGCACCTCCAGCAGATCGACGACGCGGGCGTCGGGGGGGCTGCTCGCGAAGGCCTCTACAGAGGCTGGCCGGCTCACGACGCCCACCAGCCAGGGCGCGCTCGTCGCCGCCGGAGCTTGGGAGGCCATGGGCCGCACTCTACCAGGCGTAGGCTTCGGGCGCGGGCTTGCCGGGGCCGGGGAAGATCGCGTCGAGCTTGCCGAGGACGGCGGCGTCGAGCCGGAGCTCGAGCGCGCGCAGCGCGCCGTCGAGCTGCGCGCGCGTGCGCGGGCCGATGATCGGTGCCGTCACGACGGGGTTGCCGAGCAGCCAGGCCAGCGCGACGTCGGCGGGCTCCTCGCCGAGCTCGGCGCAGAGCCCTCCGAACGCCTCGAGCTGGGCCCCGTGGCGCGCCTCGGCGTCCTGGGCCCATTTCCCGGCGCGCCGTCCGGCGCTCGCGTCCTTGCGGCCGGCGCGGGCCAGCGCGCCGCCGGCGAGCGGGCTCCAAGGGATGAGGCCGAGGCCGTAGGCGTGGCAGGTCGGGATCACCTCGAGCTCGACGGTGCGCTCGACGAGGCTGTACTTGCTCTGCTCGCAGACGAGGCCGAGGAAGTGGCGGCGCGTCGCGAGCTCGCACGCGCGCGCGATGTGCCAGGCCGCGAAGTTCGACGAGCCCACGTAGATGATCTTGCCCTGTTCGACGAGGACCTCCATGGCCTGCCAGATCTCGTCGAACGGCGTGTCGCGATCGACGTGGTGCATCTGGTAGAGGTCGATGTGGTCGGTCTGCAGGCGGCGCAGGCTCTCGTCGCAGGCGCGGCGGATGTGCAGGGCCGAGAGGCGGCCCTCGTTGGGCCACTTGCCCATCTCGCCGTAAACCTTCGTCGCGAGCACGATCTTGTCGCGCCG
>DASZFV010000235.1:0-4182 GCA_035939455.1 Polyangia bacterium | reverse complement strand
GCGCCACGCGTGACGACGGTGGTGCCCCGGCGCGGCTGGTTCCGGCGGCGCCACAATCCCCGCAGTCTCGTCGCGCGCCCCGCGCTGGTGGTCTTGGTGGGAGCCGCGTTGCGCGCGGCGGGCCGCCGCGTCGCATTTCTCGGCAAGGTGCTCGCGACGCTGGCTTTCCTCGGGGGCGCCGCCATCGCCGGCCGGCACCTCGTCCGGCACGTCGTCGCCTCGCCCCGCTTCGCGCTCCGCGAGGTCCGCGCCGATGCGACTCTTCACGTCTCGCGCGAGGAGATCGTGGCGCTCGCGGGGGCCGAGCTCGGCGATCGCCTCCTCGCGATCGACACCGATGCCGTCGCGGCGCGGGTCGCCACGCACCCGTGGGTGGCTTCGGTGCGCGTCAGGCGCCAGCTCCCCTCGGCGCTCGCCATCGATGTCGTCGAGCGCCGCGCCGTCGCCTCGGCCCTGCTCGGCACGCTCTACCTCGTGGACGAAGCCGGCCGACCCTTCAAGCGCGCGAATCTCGACGAGGCCGACGGCCTGCCCGTGATCACGGGCATCGCGCGCGATCAATACACGCTCGCGCGCCTCGCGACCGAGGCGGCCTTTCGCGAGGCGCTCGGTCTCCTCGCGCTCTACCGCGTCGGCGACGAGCTCGCGGCCGCGCGGCGCGCCGACGGCGTCCCCGTCCCGGCGACCCGTCCCGCGCTCTCCGAGGTGCACGTCGACCCGCGCGCCGGCTACTCGCTCGTCCTCTACGAGGGCGGCGGCGAGATCCTGCTCGGTCGCGGCGACTGGGCGGGCAAGCTCGCCCGGCTGGACGAGATCCTCGCGGCCCTGGGTCCGCGCGGTCCGGCGGCCCTGCGCGCCGTTCACCTCGAAGGACCGACGCAGGATCGCGTGGCCGTTCGGTTGGCGCCGCCACCCGGCTCGGGGTGAACCGGCCGATCGATCAGACCGGCCAGACCGGCCGACGAGCCCGATAGTTATTCGGCCAGGCTGCGTGCGCGGCGCTCGAGTTGATGCCGCGCGAGCCGCTCGGCCTCTCGAACGATGAGCGCGCGCCGCCAACCGAGCGGAGTCGTGGCAGGGGCGGCGACGCGACATTGCGCCGAAACGCCCGTGGCGAGCGTGGACCTTCGCTCGCGGCCTTTCCTGAGCCCGATCTCACCGACTATGCCCTCGCTGCTTCCGTCTCCGACGAGGCGGAAGACGCGCTCGACGTCGGGCGTCGTCGGTGCATCGTTGCGCGAAGCGTGGACCTGGAATCGTTCGCCCAGAAGGTGCCCGCGCTCACCGAGCTTCGAAACCTCGATCCCGCGAAGCGCGGCGACGCGGTGCCATAGCGACTTTTCGTGTTCCATTGTCGTTTTCCGCGGCGACCTCGTCGCAAGACGCGTGCCGTCTCGGAAAAATGGGCTCTTTGCGAGAGTGCGACGGACTCCGACGTTACGTCGCGGTGCCGTCCGAGGAGGAAGGCGGAGCCACGCGCTGGGCGCCGGTTACGCGTCGGTGCCGCTCGGAGAGCGAGGCTGCCGAAGGGCCCCTGCCCAGGACCTGACGCGGGTGAGCGGATGCGCACATGCAAAAAATTTGGGCCGCGCCCAAAAGCCCATGAAGATGGACTACCTCCATGCCCCGCAAATCGTCGGACATCATCGTCGGACTCGACATCGGGACCACCAAGATCGCCGCCGTCGTGGGCGAGATGGGACCCGAAGGGCTCGACATCATCGGCGTCGGGACCCACCCCTCGCGCGGCCTCAAGAAGGGCGTCATCGTCAACATCGATTCGACGGTGGCCTCGATCAAGCAGGCCATCCTCGAGGCCGAGGGCATGTCTGGCTGTGAGATCTCGCAGGTCTACGTCGGCATCGCGGGCGGGCACATCAAGGGCGTCAACTCGACTGGCACCGTCGCCATCAAGGACAAGGAGGTGCGGCCGCCCGACGTCGTCAAGGTGCTCGAGCTCGCGCGCGCCATCGCGTTGCCCGTCGACCGGCACATCATTCACGTGCTCCCGCAGGAGTACAAGATCGACGGCCAAGACGGCGTGCGCGAGCCGCTCGGCATGTGCGGCGTGCGGCTCGAGTCGCGCGTCCACATCGTGACGGCGGCCGCCGCGGCCGCGCAGAACATCATCAAGTGCTGCACGCGGTGCGATCTCGAGGTGCTCGACATCGTGCTCGAGCCGCTCGCGTCGGGCGAGGCCGTGCTCGAGGACGACGAGAAGGGTCTGGGCGTCGCGCTCGTCGACATCGGCGGCGGCACGACGGACATCGCGATCTTCACGGAGGGTTCCGTGGCGCACACGAGCGTCATCCCCATCGGAGGCCACCAGGTCACGAGCGACATCGCCTTCGGCCTGCGCACGCCGCCCCACGAGGCCGAGAAGATCAAGATCCGCTCCGGTTGCGCGCTCGCGAGCATGGTGGGCGAGGACGAGACGCTCGAGGTCGCGTCGGTGGGCGGGCGCGCGCCGCGCGTGCTCTCCAGGCAGATGCTCTGCCGCGACATCGTGCAGCCGCGCATCGAGGAGATCTTCTCTTTCGTCAAGGCTGAGATCTCGCGCCTCGGCTGCGACGACCTGCTCGCGTCGGGGGCCGTCATCACGGGGGGCACGACGCAGCTCGCGGGCATGACCGAGCTGGCCGAGGAGATCCTCGGGATCCCCGTGCGGCGCGGCTTCCCGAAGGGCGTGGGCGGCCTCGCCGAGGTCGTGCGCAGCCCGACCTTCTCGACGGCCGTCGGCCTCGTGCAATACGGTGTCTCGCGCCAGAAGAACGAGCGCGTGAGCGACGTGCCCGCCAAGCGCGGCGGGATCCTGTCGCGCCTGCGGCGCACGCTCACCGCCGCGTTTTGAACGGGCGCGCGGGGGATCTCAGTTGTTGGGGGCGCCGACCGTGATCCAGGCCCTGACGACGTTCAAGTCGGCGGCGGGCATCTTGGGCCGCGACTGAGGCATGGAGCCCGAGCTCAGCACGCTCACGAGCTTCGACGCGCTCGGCGAGCCGGGCACCAGAATCCTCGTGATGGACGTATAGCCCGTGCTCTGGCTCGAGAGGGACAAGCCCTTCTGCGAACCGGGATTGTGGCACCCCCCACCCGTACAGTTCGACGCGTACCCTTGGTTGTTGAGCATCCGCGTGTAGATGTTGGTCCACGTCGCGCCCAACGACGTGACCTCTGCGCTCGCGGCGTCCGAGGCCGGGCGCGCGTCCTGGTTGGCGGCAGCGTCGGCGGCGCCCGCGTCTGTCGACGACGTCGAGCCTCCGACCGCTCCAGCGCCGCCCGACCCGCCGGCGCCGAACATTCCGGCCGCTCCCGTCGGAACGCTCCCGGCCGCTCCGGCGCCGCCGGCCGCTCCCGCCTGGCCTGCCGACGACGTCTGATTGGCGCCGCCCGTCGCAGTCATGATCGGCTCGCCGCCCGGGCTGGACGGCTTCAAGTCGACGGGTTCACTGGTCACACATCCCAAAGCCGCCAACGCCGCCAACGCCGCCACAGCCGCCATTGACACGAGGCGCCGATGCTCTTGGGTCATGCCTGTCTGAGTTGCGCCACCTCGGCGCGACCGATCACCCGAAGGGATTGGCGAACGCGCCGCCACCGGAGAGACAAGAGTGTGTGCGGCAGGTTACGTTGCTCGCCAGGCGCTACCTGGTTGAACTCCCGGTCGCCGCCGCGTGACCGCGACGTGCCTTCGCTCCCGCTGGTCAGCGAAGACCGCAGGAGGCCGCGTCCGCGCCTTCGCGGAGCGCGCTCACGAACGCCGAGGTCGCGCGCGCGTCGACGGCGTCACCCGTGAAGACGACACGCCCGGCGCGGTCGAACACCATCGTGGCCGGGATGCGGCGCTGCCCGAGAGCGTCGGCGAGCGTGAACGGTTCGTCGGTGAGCTGCGGATAGGTGAGGGCGCGGGCGCGCGCATAGGCGGCGATCGAGGCCGGCTTCTCGCCGACGGCGACGCCCACGACGGCCGCGCCGCAGGGCGCGGCGGCGCGCGAGAGGCGTTCGAGCTCGGGCAGCTCGCGCACGCACGACTCGCACCATGGCGCCCAGAAGCTCACGAGCGCGGCCCGGCCTCCCAGCACGGAGGAGAAGGTCGCGCCTCGTCCGTCGCTGTCGAGGACGGTGACGGCGCCGGCGGCCCCGCCAATTTCGGCGCCGGGGCGGTTCGCGGCGGACGGCGCG
>DASZFV010000234.1:0-6805 GCA_035939455.1 Polyangia bacterium | reverse complement strand
GCTGCGCATGTACACCTCGGCGAGCTCCTGACGACGTTCGATTGCGACTTCTTGGAGTCCGAGCGCTACTCTGGCAACCTCGCCTTCAGGCAACTCGCAGTGGAGTCGGTCGAAAACGAAAGCACCATGTCCGTGACGGCCGCCGCCGAGATCGACGCCAATGCCCGGGCGCTCGCCTCGCGCTGGCACGGCGGAAACCGCCTCGATCCCGACTTGCGCGCGAGCTGCAGCGCCGAGCTCGCGCGCCTGCGCGACGTCTTCCGCGCGCGCCCCGAGCTCTTCGGCCCGGCCGCGCTCACGGCCCTCAAGGAGGTCTCTGGGGCCTTGAAGACGCGCGCCGTGCTCGCCCGATCGCAGCTCGGCTTCGGCGAGCGGAGCGCGCGGGGCGGACCGGGGGGCGAAAGCCCCCCGTCAGCAGCCGTCGCGCGCGCCGTCTTGCGCGAGGTCTTCGGCTTCGACGCGTTTCGAGCGGGCCAAGAGGAGATCATCACGGCCGTGCTCGCGGGCCGCGACTGCGTGGGCGTCATGCCGACGGGCGCGGGCAAGTCGCTCACTTACCAGATCCCCGCGCGCGTGCTGGGCGGCACGACGCTCGTCGTGTCGCCGCTCGTCGCGCTCATGAAAGATCAGGTCGACGCCGTCACGGAGGTCGGCCTGCGCGCGACGTTCTTGAACTCGACGCTCGAGCTCGAGGAGCGGCGGCGGCGCGTCCAGGCGCTCGCGGCCGGGGAGTACGAGCTCTGCTACGCGGCGCCCGAGGGCATCGAGGCGTCGGTCGGGCACGTGCTCGGTAGGCTGGACCTCCGCCTCATCGCCGTCGACGAGGCCCACTGCATCAGCCAGTGGGGACACGACTTCCGGCCCGCCTACCGCAACCTCGCGGGGCTCAAGGCGCGCTTTGGCGGCGTGCCCGTCCTCGCCCTCACGGCCACGGCCACGCCGGGTGTCACGGCCGACATCATCGAACAGCTCGGCATGGTGGAACCGGCGAGCTTCCGCGGCAGCTTCTTCCGGCCCAACCTGCGCATCTCGGTCTACCGCAAGGGCGAACCGACCGCGAGGGAGGACGCGGACGTCGCGGGTCCGCGCGCGCCGCGCGTGCGCGACGGCATCCTGCGCCTCGTGCGCGCTCGCCCCGGCCAAAGCGGCATCGTCTATTGCCTGTCGCGCAAGTCGGCCGAGGGCACGGCGGCGTTCCTGCGCGAGCACGGCGTGCGCGCCGCCGTCTACCACGCTGGTCTCGACGCGGCGGCGCGCAACGGCGCGCAGGAAGACTTCCGGCGCGACCGCGTCGACGTCGTCGTCGCCACGGTGGCCTTCGGCATGGGTATCGACAAATCGAATGTCCGCTACGTCATCCACCGCGACATGCCGCGCTCGATCGAGGGCTACTACCAAGAGATCGGGCGCGCCGGGCGCGACGGCCTCGGGAGCGACTGCGTGCTGTTTTATTCGTGGGCCGACGTGGTCAGCTACGACCGGTTCAGCGACGACGTCGAGCCCGCCGTCGCGGAGCGCCAGCGCGCGCAGGTGCGCGAAATGTTCCGGCTCGCGGCGGCGCGCGCGTGCCGGCACGAGAGCGTGACGCGCTACCTCGGCGAGCGCATGCCTCCGTGCGAGACGTCGTGCGACGTGTGCGGCGGGTACGACGTCCTGGGCGAGGCCGTGGCGGCCGCGCCCGTGATCCCGCGCTCGCGTCGCGCGCGGCTCGCGCCCGCGCCAAGCGGTGACGATCTAGACGCGGAGCTGTACCTGGCCCTCAAGGCGCTGCGCCGGACCATCGCGGACGCGCGCGGCGTGCCCGCCTACATCGTGTTCAGCGACGCGACGCTCGTTCATCTCGCCGAGCGCCGTCCGCGCACCGAGGCCCAGCTGCTGGAGATCCCGGGCGTGGGCCCCAAGAAGGTCGAGCTGTACGGCGCCAAGTTCCTCACGATGCTGAACGGCTCGCGCTGATCCAAGCACGTGGAGGCGCGGCTTCGCTGCGCGGGCTCACCGTGCGGAGTCCTCTGCAGGGCTCTGCGGGGGCCGCGGGGGGCCTTCATAGGCCTCCCGCGCTACGCTATGCTGCGATGATGAACGAGGCCGACCTGAGCCTGTTCGCCCATGTCGTGGGGCGGCCGGACGCGACCGTCGATCTGGCCCAGGCCGCGCTCATGATCGCCGAGGGGGAGTACCCCGGGCTCGACATTCCCTCGTACATCGCGGCGCTCGATCGCTTCGCCGCGCGCGCGCGTCGCGCCCTCGGGCAAGCGCCGGCCGACCCGCCCATGGCCACCGTGCTGCGCGTCCTTTACGGCGACCTCGGTTTCCACGGCAACGCGGACGACTACTACGACCCGCGCAACAGCTTTCTCAACGAGGTGCTCGACCGCCGCACGGGCATCCCCATCACGCTGGGCGTCGTGCTCATCGAGGTGTGCCGGCGCGTGGGCGTCGAGGCGCGTGGCGTCTCCTACCCTGGCCACTTCCTCGTCCGCAGCCCGACTCCGGGCGGCGCCGTCTTCATCGACCCATTCGAGGGCGTGCCGCTCGACGAGGGCGACCTGCAAGCGCTCTATCAACGCGCCACGGGCGACGACGGGCCCATCGACCCGCGCCGCCTCGAGCCGGCGACGCGCAAGCAGATCCTGCTGCGCATGCTCAACAACCTGCGCGGCGTCTACGAGACGCGCGCCGATCTACGCCGCCTCCAGGACGTGCTGATGCGCATGTCGGTGCTCGCGCCGCCGGACGACCACCGCCGCGATCTGGACAGCCCCGCCCCCCCCGAGCTCGTTCCCCCCAACTGACGGACGTGCGCGGCCGCCCAGCCAAGACCGCGCGGGCCTCGCTCGTCATCCTCCTCGGCACGGGGCTCGCAGCCGGTGCCGCGCGCGCCCAACCCGCCGGGGGCGGCGGCGACCGCGCCGCCGACGCGCCGGCGCCCGAGTTCATCGACCCCTCCTTCGGTCCCCGCTACGCCATCGAGGAGATCGTCGTGCGCGGGAACCGGCGGACGAAGGCGTCCCTCATCCTTGCCGAGCTGGGCCTCCAGCCGGGCGACGGCGTCGTCGCGTCCGATCCGCGCGTCGAGGCCGCTCGCTTCCGTCTGCTCGCGCTCGGGCACTTCCTCGACGCGCGGCTGTCGGTCCAGCGCGGCAAACGGCGCGGCGGCGTCGTCCTCCTCGTCGAGGTCGAGGAGCGGGGCACGCTCGTCATCAACGAGCTCTACCCGAGCACGAGCTCGGCGACGGCGTTCTGGGGCGGCGCCGACGTCTCGGACACGAACTTCCTCGGCCGCGGCGTCAACCTGGGCGGCGGTTTCGTCGCGTCGACGAAACCGCTTGTCCTCAACTCCGAGAAGGGGCTCGGGCTGCGCCTCCACGGCTCCGTCCCCGAGCGCCAGGGGCTGGGCGGGCTCGCGCTCTCTGCGACCGCGCTCTACAACGACGGCAGCGAGCTCTATCGCGATTCGGGGGCCGACGACGACCCCGACCCGGGTCTCTTCACGGCGGCGAACACGCGGCGCGCGGGCGGCATGCTCGGCGTGAGCCGGACTCTGACGCGCGCCGTCCGCGCCAGCGTCGACGTCCGCGGAGAGTCCGTGAACGCGCGGCTGCCGCCCCTGCGTGCCCGCACGTTGCCCGACGGGACGACGTCGCCCATCGACTTCGGCGTGCGCGAGGGCGCGAGTCGCGTCGCGACGCTCGCGCTCACGCTCGACTACGACACGCGCTCCGATCCCGTGCTGCCGCGCTCGGGCGCGCGCGTCGTGGGCACCCTCGAAGCGGGCGGGCCGGTCATCGGCGGCAGCTATGGGTTTGGCAAGGCCCTCGTCCAGGCGTCCCTGTATGTGAAGATGCCGCGCGGTCACGCCCTCGGGTTTCACCTGCTGGGCGGCGCCATCATGGGCGACGCGCCTTACTTCGATCGGTTCTTCGTCGGCGACCTCAATTTGCTGCTGCCGCGGCGCGCGCTCGGCATGAACTTCTCGACGCTTCCCTCGCGCAACCTCCTCGGCACGTCGATCGCGCGGCACCGTTACGACGACTACGCCGCCCGCGCGCTCGTCGAGTACGCGATCCCCGTCTGGCGGCGCCGCGGCTTCGTCTACGGGGGCGACGCCTTCGCCGCCGTGGGTCTGCTCGGCATGGCGAGCGACGGCGACCTGTCGCCCCCGGACGGCTTGACGTGGAGCAAGCTGCCCATTGATCTGACGGCCGACGTCGGCCTCCGGCTCGACACCTACGTGGGGATCTTCACGATCTCGATCGCCAACGCGCTCTCCCGCAGCTCCTTCTGATGAACGCGTGTCGCCCCGCCGCTCGCCTCGCCGCCGCGCTCGTCGCAGCAAGCCTCGCGTCGCCGCGCGCCCGCGCCGCGGGCGACGAGCCGCCACGACGCACGACGGGCCTGGCCGTCACTCCCGCGCAGCTCGTCGTGAGCGTGGGGCTCCCAGATCTCTTCGGCGCGGACGATCGGGCCCGCCTCACCTCGGGCTTCGTGACCCGGGTGCTGCTGCGGGTGGCGCTCCAGGAGGAGGGCTCGACCGAGCCCGTCGCGCTCGCCTTCCAGCGCACGGAGATCGTCTACGACATCTGGGACGAACGGTTCCGGCTGCGCGTCACGCGCGGCGCGGGGCCGGACGTGCACCTCGAGGCGCGCACGGCCGACGAGGCCATCGCGCGCGCCGCGGTGTTGTGGAGTTTCCCCGTGGCCGAGGCGGCGCGCCTGCGCCCCGGCGCGGCCTACGTCCTGGCGTTCCGCGGCGACCTCAACCCCATCTCCGAGGAGCTGCTCGCCGACGTGCGGCGCTGGCTCGTGCAGCCGGCGCGCGGGCAGCGGCGCGTCGGCACCGGCGACAGCTTCTTCGGCTCGTTCGTGAGCATCTTCGTCAACCCGCGCCTCGAGGACAGCGAACGCCAGGTGCGCTTCCTGTCACAGCGCTTCGATGTCCGCGAGCTTCGCACGCTGCGGACCGCGCCGGAGACCCACCCATGAAGCTCTTCAGGATGCCTGGACGTTTCGAGTGGAAGATCCTCGTGGCGCTCTTCATCGTCGCCTCGCTGCCGCTCGGCGCCGCCGCGTATCTCATGCGCGTGACGCTCGACAGGGTCGAGCGCATCACGAGCGAGCACCAGGAGGCGGTCGGGCAGTCGTTGGGCGGCGCCGTCGAGGTCTACCGGTCGTACTTCGCGCAGATGAAGGACATCTTCCGCCAGCGCACGGCCGAGATCGGCGCCACGCCAGTCGCGCGCGCGGCCGACCTGGCCGAGGTGCCAGAGCTCCTGCGTGCGCGCCTCCTCGAGGGCACGCGCGTCGTCGACGAGTGGAGCGCGCCGCTCCTCGTGCTCGACCGGGCGCGCGAGGGCCCGCCAAACCTCGTCGAGCTCCCCGGCTCGAAGCCGGGGGCGCCGCGCCTCCTCGAGCTGACCTTCGGGATCTCCAAGGAGATCTACGCGAACTTCCTGGCGCTGCGCGAGGCCATGGAGCGCGAGCAGGATCTCGATCGCCTGCTGCCGGTCGTGCTGCCGCGTATCTTCCGGGGCCTCGGCATCGCGCTCGTCATCGTCCTGGCGCTGGCGACGGCCATCGGGCTCTTCGTCGCGCGGCGCGCCACGGGCCGCGTCGCCGCGCTCCGTGACGCCGCCCGCCGCGTCGGCGAGGGCGATCTCGCCGTGCGCGTCTCGCCGCGCGGCAAGGACGAGCTCGACGACCTCGGGCGGACATTCGACATCATGGTCGCGGAGCTCGCCGAGGCGCGCCCCCGGCTCGAGTACCTCCAGAAGGTCTCGGCCTGGCAGGAGGTCGCGCGGCGGCTCGCGCACGAGATCAAGAACCCGCTCACGCCCATCCAGCTCGCCGTCCAAGAGCTCGGCTCGAAGTACCGTGGCGACGATCCGGCCTACGCCAAGCTCCTCGCGACGGCCCAGGAGATCCTCGGCGAGGAAATCGGCACGATCCGGCGCCTCGTCGACGACTTCTCGGCCTTCGCAAAGCTGCCCAAGGTCGAGCCGGAGCCCGTCGATCTCGGGCAAATCGTGGACGACTTCGTGCGCGCGCACGTCGAGTGGCAACCGTTCGTGCGCTTCACGCGGCCCACGGTCCCCCTGGGCGCGCAGTGCGACCGCATGCTCATCCGTCGCGTCCTCGCGAACCTCGTCGAGAACGCCGTCCAGGCGGCTTCCGGCGCGGGCCGCGAGCCGGCCGTCTTGCTCTCGGTCTCGAGCGACGGCGCGCGCGGCGTCGCGAGCCTGGTCATCGACGACAACGGCCCCGGGATCGCCGCGGGCGAGCGCGAGCACGTCTTCGACCCCTACGTGACGACCAAGGAGCACGGCACCGGCCTCGGCCTCGCCATCGTGCGCAAGATCGTGCTCGACCACGGCGGCGACGTGCACGTGAGCGCGGCGCCGGCCGGAGGCGCGCGCTTCACGGTGACGCTGCCGGCCGCAGCGGGCGGCGTTCGATCGGGTGACGGCGGCCCGCCAGCGCCAGCACCCAACGACCCGGCGCCTCCTCGCTGAGCCGATCTGCGAGCGCGGCCGCCGCCGACGTGCCGAGGCGCGCCTCGAGCTTCCCCGCGCGCACGCGCGCGCGCAGGACGCCTGCGTCGTCGACGGTGAGCGTGGCCGGGTCGAGCGGCTCCTCGCTCCCGTCGGTGAGCGCGAGGAGGATCCGCTCGCCGTCACGGTCGCCGTCGGTCACTTGACGCGCCGCGCGCGCGACGAGCGGCGTGTCGTCGACGTCGACGAAGGCGAAGCGCCGCGCGTCGAGGCGCAGGACGACGCGCCCGTCGGGCTCGGCGTCGAGCCAGCGAAAC
>DASZFV010000233.1:0-4546 GCA_035939455.1 Polyangia bacterium | reverse complement strand
CATCACGACCTGGATCGACTACAAGCGCGAGAACGAGGTGGACGCCCTCCGCCTCCGCCCGCACCCGTACGAGTTCGCGCTTTACTTCGACAATTAGGTGGGGCGCGCCCGATCGGGGCTCCCGTCAGGGCTCTACGTCAGGCTCAACAAAGAGGCTCCTCTCGCGCGAAGAGGAGCCTCTTTTGCTTTTGGGCGCTCAATGTCGCTCTCGCGACCTTTGACGGCACCGGGGGAGTGGCCTAAGATGCGGGAGCCGCGGAAGTCCGCAGAACCTCATGGGTGGGCTCTCTTTTAGCGATCGGGCTGCGCGCTCCGTCTGGCGGATTTTCCCCAAGCGGGCCCTGTCCGGCGCCATCGGCTGGAGCGGCGGCTGGAACTTGCCGACCGCGTTACGCGTCACGATGCTGTCCCGGTTCGCGCGCGTCTACGGCATCGACGTGAGCGAGGCCGAGAAGCCTCTTGCCGAGTACTGCGGCTTCGACGACTTCTTCACGCGCAAGCTGAAGCCGGGTCTGCGTCCAGTCGATCGGGGCCCGGGTCGCGTGGTCTCGACGTCGGACGGCACCGTCGTCGAAAGCGGCCTCATCGAGGAGGGAAAGCTCGTCCAGGCCAAGGGCGTCCTCTTCGCGCTCGACGAGCTCCTCGGCGACGCTCGGTCCGCCGCGCGCCTCGGGGGCGGCGCTTACTTCATTACGTACCTGTCGCCGAAGGACTACCACCGCGTCCACTCGCCCGTCGGTGGGCACATCGTGGGGTGGCAGCACATCCCCGGCGTGCTCTTCCCCGTGAACGCACGCAGCGTAAGTCGCGAGCCGCGCCTGTTCGTCGGCAACGAGCGCTTCGTGACCTTCATCGAAGGCGAGGCGGGCTTCACGGTCGTCGTCATGGTGGCGGCCGTCGGCGTCGGCCACGTCACCGCGGCCTACGACGACGCGGTCGCGACGCATCGACCACAGTTCCTGCGCGCGGGGGTAAGCGAGCGCTCGTACGACGAGCCACGCCCCATCGGTCGCGGCGACGAGCTCGGCACGTTCCACCTCGGCTCGACGACGATCGTCGTCTTCGAGCCCGGGCGCGTGCAGCTCGACCCCCTGACGCCGGGGAGCGCCGTCAAAATGGGCGCCGGGATCGGGCGCTTCGTTCCCGCCACCGCCACGAGCCGTGGGGACTGACCTCCGTGGCGAAGCGAACTGGCAAGACGCACGAAAACCTCGAGAACGAGCTCAAGCCGCCCCCGCCTGCGCGGCGCGCCTCGGGCGTCGTTGAACCCGTGCGGACGGTCTCGACCTCTGGTCCTCAGGCGCGCAGCGGGCCCATCGGGATCTCGGGCGGCGACTTCGCGACCCCGACGGCGCGCAAGCGGACGACGACGCAGCCGCGCGGCCTCCCCGTCGTGGGACCTGCGGCGCGGTCGACGATGGGTCGCACGCCGACGCCGTCCCTGGGCGCGGGGGCTCAGCCGGAATCGCCGTTCATGGCTGGGGCGGGGGGCGCGGTCGGCGACGCTGCCGCCCAGTTGGCGGCCGAGGCCGCCGCCGTGCGCGCGCTCGACTCAGGCCCGCTCACGCCGCCGCCGCTGACCGACGACCCGGGCCGGACGCCTCTCCCCGAACGCGTCGAGGCCGTCGCGCCGCCCGTCGAGGCTTTCACCCCGCCCGCCGAGGCTTTCACCCCGCCCGCCGAGAGCGTCGCCGCACCGTCCGGGAGCGTCGCTCCGGCGCCGGACGGCGTCGCGTCGCTGCCCGAGCCCGGCACGCCGCAGATCGAAGGCGCCGCGCCGACCGTCGAGGACAAGACGCCCGTGCCGACGGCGGACCCCTCCGGCGAGAGCGGCGCCCGCGAGGATCTTCCCGCCTTCGACGTCACGGGCGATCTGGCGGCGGGGAGCTCGGAGGATCGGTTCTCGGCACCGGAAACGCCTTGGCCGGAGCTCGCGCATCAAGGCGCGGTGCTGCGCGCGCGGACGCCCGTGCCGGGAGCAATCCCGACCGACGCCATGAGCGACAGCGGGGCCGCGCCTCGGGAGGATCGGCCCGAGGAGCCCTCCGACGGCACGCTTGCCGCCGTCGACGGGCCGGCCGGCCACCAGGAAGAAGCCGAGGTCTCCGGCGTCGATCTCGAGCTCGTCGAAGGCACGGAGAGCGCCGAGACGCTGGACTCCCTCCCCGCGGAAGCGCTGGGCAAGCGTAGTCACGCCGCGCAACCCGCTGCCGAGCCGCCGCGCGCGCGCACGCCTCGCCCGGCCGCGGCCCCACCGCCCATTCCCGCGGGCTCGCCGCGGCGGAAGTCGGGCGAAATGCGCGCGCCTGAGGTGCCCGCCGCCCAGGTCGTTGCGAGCATCGTGCCGGCGACGCCGCCCGGCGCGGCGAGTTTGCCCGAGGCGCTCGCGCAACGGCCGCGTCGCTCCAAGCGCTCGAAGCCGTGGTTCGAGGAGGTCTTCGACGAGGACTATCTGCGCACGCTGCCGTTCATGAGCGCCGATCAGACGCTCCGCGAGGTGGAGTTCATCGAGGCCTCGCTGGGCGTCAAGCCCGGGGGCCAGCTCCTCGACGTCGGGTGTGGCTACGGGCGTCACGCCATCGAGCTCGTACAGCGCGGCCTCGACGTCACGGGCCTCGATCTCTCGCTGCCGCTGCTCCTGCGCGCGGCCGACGAGGCGCAGAAGCGCGCTATGTCGGTCAACTTCGTGCACGCAGACATGCGTGAGATGGAGTTCGAGAAACAGTTCGACGGCGTGTACTGCATGTTGACGTCCTTCGGTTACTTCGACGAGGAGACCAACCTCCGCGTCGCCGAGGGCATGTCCCGGGCGCTCAAGCCCGGCGGGCGCCTGCTGCTCGACCTCGTGAACCGCGACTACATCGTGGGCGACCTGCCGTCACGCGTCTGGTGGGAGGGGAACGGGTGCGTCGTGCTCGAAGAGGTCGATTTCAGTTTCCACACGAGCCGCATCCTGACACACCGCTCCATCGTCTTTGAGGACGGGCGCCAAAGCGAGCAGGAAATCTCCGTGCGCGCCTACAGCCTGCACGAGATCGGCCGCTTGCTGCGCCAGGCCGGTTTCCGCGTTCTCGACATTTCCGGCAGCCTCGCCACGCGCGGGCATTTCTTCGGCGGCACGTCGCGCAGCCTGCTCATCTTGGCCGAGAAGCGCACCGACGATACCTGACGAGACATCCAAGAAAGACCTGAGCTCGCCGACGGTGACGCCGCCGCGCCAGTTTCGCGTTGGCGCCTCTTGTCGAATTTGTTTCGGTGCCTAGATCACACGCGCGCGCTGTGCGTTGTCAGATGTGGCCACGAGGCGGCGAGCTTGCAACCAAGCGGGCCGCCTATGCATCCAACTTACGTCTGACTCTGTCCACGCCAGCGGGGGAACCCGGAATATTTGCCCGACCACGTCCGTATAGCAAAGAGCGTCACGTTTTCAAGGGACGCTTTCCGAACGCACGGAGCCGAAAGAACCGAAATGGATACAAGAGGAGCAAGAGCGAGATCGACGCGGAAGACCCGGGTCGTCGAGTCCGAGCGGAAGGCTAAGGCCGCGCGGCCGAACGGCCGAGGGCGTTTGACGCGCGTCGTCAAGACACGCGGAGGCAAGCTCCCGGCGCCGGCGAACGACACCGTGCCGGTGGCCAATGACACGACCGCGCTGCAGGTCCTCGCCGACGCCGCCATGGAGGTCGACGGCGAGCTGGCCAATGTGGCCGCGGCTCTCGATGGCGATGCCGTTGAAGCTCAGCTGAACGGCAAGGATCTACAAGGCGCGTCCGCGGTGCTCGAAACCGAGGTGGCGGAAGCCGGCGGCGAAGATACGGCCGCCGAGACCGAATCCGAGGACGAGGACGAGGAAGCGATCGAAGAGGTCGCGGCCACCACGACGTCGAAGCGCAAGCGCGGCGAGGACGAGCCAGCGAGCTTCCTGGCGATGTACTTCCGCGACATGGCGGAGCTCGACGTCTTGCGCCCCGAGCAGGAGTTCGAGACGGCGCGCAAGATCGAGGAGCTCGAGAACGACCTTTGGCGCACGATCTTGGCTTTCGCGCCCGGCGCCGACTGGATCATGAACCGGGTCGAGGCTGTCATCGAGAAGCCACCCGCCGTCGAGATCAAGAGCTACCGCGCGGCCGCCGAGGGCGCGCGCAAGAAGGCGTCAATCCCCGCGCGCGGCCGCTTCGACAAGGCGGCCCAGCGCCTCTCGACGAGGTTGCGCACGCTCGACATTGACCGCTTGTTCCTCGACGCGGCCCTCGTCGAGATCCAGCGCGTGGGACGCGCCACGCGCGGCCTGCCGTTCGAGGGGACCGTCCCTTTCTCGACGTCGACCAAGGCCTTCGGAGAGTACGTCAAGGTCGTGGGCCGGAAGGCCTTCCGGCTCAAGGTCGCGAAGAACGAGTTCGTGAAGGCGAACTTGCGTCTCGTGGTGTCGATCGCGCGCCGGTTCAATCACGGCCGGCTGCCGCTCGCGGATCTCATCCAGGAGGGCAACATCGGCCTCATGAAGGCCGTCGAGCGCTACGACTATCGCCGCGGCTTCCGCTTCTCG